>NZ_DIHV01000003.1:0-25291 GCF_002420325.1 Marinobacter sp. UBA5687 | reverse complement strand
ACAATGTGAAAAATCAGAGTGCCCAGGCCGGCAGTGAACAGCGCGACGTTCGGGTCCAGGCCGGTAATCAGTGGCATCAGTACCAGGGCGCCAAAAGCCACCAGCAGCATCTGGGAACCGGCAATAGCCTGTTTCCAGACCGGATCGTTGTTATGGTCCTGCATGCTCAGACGTCCTTCTGCTTGGTGCCGAAGATCTTGTCGCCGGCATCACCCAGGCCCGGCAGAATGTAGCCTTTCTCGTTCAGGCGCTCATCCACCGATGCGGTGTAGATGGACACGTCCGGGTGTTTTTCCAGAACCTTTTCCACGCCCTCCGGCGCAGCCACCAGAACCAGGGCCCGGATTTCGGTGCTACCGGCCTTTTTGAGCAAATCGATGGTGGAAATCATGGAGCCGCCGGTAGCCAGCATCGGATCGATGATCAGGGCCATGCGCTGATCCAGCTCGCCTACCAGTTTTTCCAGGTAGGTTTCCGCTTCAAGGGTGTCTTCGTTGCGGATCTGGCCAACCACGCTCACCCGGGCCACCGGAATCAGGCTCAGGACACCGTCCAGCATGCCCAGACCGGCACGGAGGATGGGCACGATGGTTACCTTCTTGCCGTGGATCTGCTCCACGGAGACCGGGCCTGCCCAGCCCTCAATGGTTTTTTCCTGAAGATTGAAGTCTTTGGTGGCCTCGTAAGTCAGCAGCGCGCCAACTTCCTGTGCCAGCTCTCGGAAGTTTTTGGTACTGATGTCGGCGCGGCGCATGAGGCCGAGCTTGTGGCGGATCAGAGGGTGCTTCACTTCGTGGATCGGCATGGGGTCACCTGTGTGTTCGGGTTTCTGGCTTGAATCGGGATAGTGCAAATGGCGAAAGGATACCGTATCTGGGCCGCTGCGTCAGGCGTTGAACGGTGCTCAGACGTCAAATTTTGCAAGGGCTGGTACGGTTCTTGCGATACCACCCGGAAAGCGACCCCTGGTGTCAGATTTTCGACCCGGAAAATGCCCGCAGGCACAGATACGTGGAGACAGACCCGGCATGGACAGAGCTCTAGTCCTTAACAACGTCAAATCCCTGACGCGGGGGAACCTCGGCATCCCCCTGATGCTGATGGGGCTGCTTGGCATGATGATTCTGCCCATGCCGGCGTTCCTGCTGGATGTGTTCTTCACCTTCAACATCACTCTGTCCATCGTCATTCTGCTGGTCTGTGTGTACGCCATGCGGCCGATGGAATTTGCCTCCTTCCCCACGGTATTGCTGGTGGCCACCCTGTTGCGGCTGGGCCTGAACGTGGCGTCCACCCGGATTGTATTGCTGAACGGCCATGAGGGCGGTGATGCTGCCGGTAAGGTCATCGAGTCCTTTGGTGAAGTCCTGATTGGGGGAAACTACGCTGTTGGTCTGGTGGTTTTCGCCATCCTTATGATCATCAACTTTCTGGTTGTCACCAAAGGTGCCGGCCGGGTGTCTGAGGTCAGTGCCCGCTTCACTCTGGATGCCATGCCTGGCAAGCAGATGGCGATTGATGCCGATCTGAACGCCGGGCTGATCAATCAGGACGAGGCCAAGTCACGCCGTTCGGAAATCGCTCAGGAAGCGGACTTTTACGGTTCTATGGACGGCGCCTCGAAGTTTGTGAAAGGCGATGCCGTTGCGGGGTTGCTGATCCTGGCTATCAACATCGTTGGTGGTGTGGCTATCGGCATGATGCAGCACGGGTTGGATTTTGGTCTGGCAATGGAGCGTTATGCCCTGCTGACCATCGGTGATGGTCTGGTTGCCCAGATTCCCTCGCTGTTGCTCTCCACGTCGGCCGCCATCATGGTTACCCGCGTAACGTCCAGCCAGGACATGGGTGGCCAGATCATTCAGCAGATGTTCAGCGCTCCCAAAGCGTTGGGCATTGCGGCCGGTATCCTGATTCTGCTTGGCCTGATTCCGGGGATGCCCCACATCGCGTTTCTCGGCCTTGGTTTGCTGGCCGCTGGCGCAGCCTGGTTTATCTGGAAGAAACAGCAGCAAACGGTTGAGGATGAAGGTGGTTTTGTTGGCCGTGGCGGCATGGCTGGTGGTGCGGCCCGGCAGGGTGCGGAAATCTCTCCGGATCGTCCGGGTGGCGAGGGGCAGGCACTGCCGGCGCCGGGAGAAACCCGCGAGCTCGGATGGGATGACGTGGCCACGGTGGACATTGTCGGGCTGGAGGTAGGCTACCGCCTGATTCCGTTGGTAGACAAATCCCAGGGTGGGCAATTGCTCAGTCGGATCAAGGGGGTTCGTAAGAAGCTTTCGCAGGATCTGGGCTTCCTCATGCCCTCGGTGCACATTCGCGACAATCTGGATCTTATGCCGAACGTCTACCGGATTACCCTGATGGGCGTGACCATTGCCGAGGCCGAGATCCATCCGGAGCGGGAGCTGGCCATTGATCCGGGGCAGGTGTTTGGCAAAGTTGAAGGCATTGCCGGCAAGGACCCCGCCTTCGGCCTGGACGCCATCTGGATTGAGTCCGACAGGAAAGATCAGGCCCAGACCCTGGGGTACACCGTAGTTGATGCGAGTACCGTGGTGGCGACGCACCTCAATCAGATCCTGCAGAAACACGCTCATGAGCTGATTGGCCACGAAGAAGCCCAGAAGTGGCTGGACCAGTTGGAGAAGATTTCGCCCAAGCTGGCGGAGGAACTCGTGCCGACCACGATTTCCATCAGCATCCTGTTGAAAGTGTTGCAGAACCTGCTGAAAGAAGAAGTGCCGGTGCGGGATATGCGCTCCATTGCCGAGGCCATCGTGAACGTGCATCCAAAGAGTCAGGACCCGAAAGTACTGACCACAGTAGCCCGCCAGGCGCTGCGCCGGATGATTGTCCAAAGTATTTGTGGCAACGACGCCGAAATCCCTGTTATCACGTTGGATCCAGACCTGGAACAGTTATTGCTAAAGTCTGTTCAGCAGAGTCAACAATCCGGCGGTCAGGATGACATTGGTCTGGTGCTTGAGCCCAACATGGTGGAAAAGCTGCAACGATCCCTTCAGGACAGCGTGCAGCGCCAGGAAATGCTTGGCAAGCCCGCCATCCTGCTGGTTTCGGGGCCCTTGCGGCCAGTACTGGCGAAGTTTGCCAGCTACGGGGTAGAGCGTTTGCATGTGCTCTCTTACCAGGAAATCCCGGATAACAAACAGATCACGATAGTCGCTTCTGTGGGTCAATAAACCGACGGAGCATCGCGGAAAGCCAGAGTGCTTGCCGGTGGGAGGATGAAACAGCATGAAAGTAAAACGGTTTTTTGCGCAGTCCATGGCTGAGGCCCTGAAGCAGGTAAGCCACGAAATGGGGCCGGATGCCGTTATTCTGTCTAACCGCCGCGTTGATGGTGGCGTTGAGATCGTGACGGCACTCGACTACGACGAAAACATGGCGCGCCAGCGTCTGGGCGAAAGGGCGGTTGAAGCCACCAACGGCTCCCGGCTGGCCGAGATGCAGGCGGAGCAGCATCGTCGGCTGGAAGAGGAGCTGAACCGGTCCCGCAGTCGCATTCGTGAGGTTCGGGAAAAGCGCGCAGGAAGTGGCGCCTCAGGTGGCGTGGCGTCGTCCTTATCTTTCGAGACGGCCGATTTTCCGGCGTCACGTCTCAGTGATGAAGCGCTGGCAAAGCCGGTTGCGGGTAGCGAATCAGGCGCCGGTGGCTATGCCGATGAACTGGCCAGTATGCGTGCCGAAATCAGCTCTCTGCGTGATCTGGTCAGTGGTAAGGCTGCGACTGCCACGCCGGCCGGTAACAGCGCAGTTCAGCAACGCTTGGCCGAGCGGCTGCAGGAGTTCGGTCTGGGCGCGGAGCTGGCCGGCTCTCTGTCCCGACGGCACCGGGCCGGGCGCCTGGAAGATGGCTGGAAGCAGTCACTGAAAATGCTGGCGACCGGCGTTCGCACCGGTCGCGAAGACTGGCTTGATGCCGGGGGGATCTATGCCCTGGTCGGGCCGACCGGGTCTGGCAAAACCACCACCATTGGCAAACTGGCGGCTCGCTATGTGCTGGAGCATGGCCCGGATTCGTTGGCCCTGGTGACCACCGACCGCTACCGTGTGGCCGCCCATGAGCAGCTGTTTGTGTTCGGCAGAATCCTGAATGTGCCCGTGCGGGTGGTGGATGAGAGCCATTCCCTGGATGACATTCTTGATGAACTGTCGGATAGGCACCTGGTACTGATTGACACTGCCGGCCTGACCAGTGCCGACCGTGGTTACCAGGAACAACTGGCGGAGTTGGCTCGCAGCGATCACAATATCCGTACACATCTGGTGGTCTCTGCCACCAGTCAGCCACGTATCATGAAATCCGTGTGGCATTGCTATAAGATGGCAAACCTTGCAGGCTGCATCATGACCAAGATTGATGAAGCCCTGACCCTGGGCGAAGCGCTCGGATTCGTTATGGAGACCAGCTTGCCGGTGGCCTGGTACACCGATGGCCAGAAGATACCGGAAGATCTCCAAAGGGCGGAGGCTATCCCGCTGGTGCGTCTGGGCGTAGAAAGGCTCAGGGCCGTGCAGAGCGCGCAGGCAATAGCCGAAGGTGCCTGAGCCTCGCCAGCGACAGAATAAAACACCGGCACGCGTGCCCGTACAAGAACGTAGTAAGAGACTGATAACAGTATGAGCAGACCACATCCGGTTCAGGTGATTGCGGTTTCCGGCGGCAAGGGCGGTGTCGGCAAGAGCAATGTTTCGGTCAACCTAGGTATCGCCCTGGCCCAGAAGGGGCGCCGGGTTGTCTTGCTGGACGCGGATCTTGGGCTCGCCAACATCGATGTGTTGCTTGGCATTACCGCCAATCGAAATCTGCAAGACGTACTCAACGGCGATTGTGATCTGAAAGATGTGCTGGTGAATGGCCCTGGTGGCATCAAGATTGTTCCGGCATCATCCGGCACCCAGCGTATGACCCAGCTCAGCGCCATGGAACATGCCGGCCTGATCAATGCCTTCAGTGAGCTGGGCGACCAGATTGACGTTCTGATTGTGGATACCGCCGCGGGTATTTCTGAATCGGTGGTCAGCTTCCTGAGGGCATCGCAGGAACTTCTGCTGGTGGTCTGCGACGAACCTACTTCCATTACCGATGCTTACGCCCTGATCAAACTGATGAATCGGGATTACGGCACCAACCGCTTCCGCATCCTGGCAAACCAGGTCCGCAATGAGCAGGAAGGCCGCCATCTGTTTGAAAAACTGACCCGGGTCACCGAGCGTTTCCTGGATGTGGCACTACAATATGTAGGTATCGTGCCTTACGACGAGGCCGTCAAGAAAGCCGTTCAGAGGCAGAAAGCGGTATTGGATGCCTATCCGAGGGCGAAAGCCTCGCTGGCTATCCGGGCTCTGGCCGAAAAAGTGGACAGCTGGCCTTTGCCGTCCTCTCCCAGGGGGCATCTCGAGTTCTTCGTGGAGCGGCTCGTCGAAGTCTGATCTGAATCCAGTCCTACAAGAAAACCGGATACATGACATTGGCGAAAAATCTGGGAATTTACCATCAGGCCGGCGCCAGGAGCCCTTCAGCCCTGATTGAAGAGCATGCGCCGCTGGTCAAGAAAATCGCCCTTCATCTCATGGCCCGACTGCCTGCATCGGTGCAGCTCGAAGACCTTATGCAGGCCGGTATGATTGGTCTGCTGGAGGCTGCGCAGCGCTACTCTTCAGGCAAGGGTGCGACCTT
Organism: Marinobacter sp. UBA5687; assembly: GCF_002420325.1. Lineage (NCBI taxonomy): Bacteria > Pseudomonadati > Pseudomonadota > Gammaproteobacteria > Pseudomonadales > Marinobacteraceae > Marinobacter > Marinobacter sp. UBA5687. Next base: position 19,587 of record NZ_DIHV01000003.1, on the reverse strand, counting down.
TGAAACCTATGCCGGCATTCGCATCCGTGGCGCCATGGTGGACGAAATCCGCAAAGGCGACTGGGTGCCCCGCTCAGTGCATCGTAATGCCCGGCGAATCGCCAGTGCCATCAAACAAGTGGAAGATCGTACCGGGCGCGAGGCCCAGGATGCCGAAGTAGCTGAAGAGCTTGGCATTGGTCTGGACGAATATCACGCTTCACTGGCCGACGCCAACAGTGGCCGACTTTTTAGCCTTGATGAGCTCAATGAATCCGGCGAGCTGCCGATAGAAGAAGCAGAGGCCAGCGATAATCCGCTGGACGGTATTGCTTCCGGCGCTTTCCAGCGCAGTCTGGCGGACGCCATCGAGCAGTTGCCTGAGCGCGAAAAGCTGGTGTTGAGCCTGTATTACCAGGAAGAACTGAACCTCAAGGAAATCGGCGCAGTGCTTGGGGTCAGTGAGAGCCGGGTAAGCCAGATTCACAGCCAGGCGGCACTGCGGCTGCGCAGCCGGTTGGCCGAGTGGCGGGATGACGACAACGACTGATCGGCCGGGTGCTGTGTTTCTCTTTCAGCAGGCTGTGTAGCTTTTGGTAACCGATGCTTTACAACGTGCGCAAACACCACACAATAAGCAGTTAAGGTAGCAGCCTGCTAGACTTTCAAAAAGGCTGAATGAATTCCGGGTGTTACTGACTGGAGGTCCCATTGGACAAGAACATGAAAATTCTCATTGTGGATGACTTCTCCACAATGCGACGAATCATCAAGAACCTGCTGCGAGATCTTGGCTTCACCAATACAGATGAGGCCGATGATGGCAACACGGCGTTGCCCATGCTCCGAAGCGGCAAGTACGACTTCCTGGTGACTGACTGGAACATGCCCGGCATGTCGGGCTTTGATCTTCTCAAAGCTGTCCGCGCTGACGAAAACCTGAAGAACCTGCCGGTTCTGATGGTGACGGCAGAAGCCAAGCGGGACCAGATCGTGGCCGCGGCTCAGGCCGGGGTAAACGGATATGTGGTCAAGCCTTTTACGGCAGCCGTGCTCAAGGAAAAGATCGAGAAAATCTTCGAACGAATCCAGTAACCAGAGGTCGGATGGCTCGCCATGAGTGATACCAAACAGAACCATCAGGGCCTTGATCCGGAGGTGGCGGAGAAACTGCAAAAGCAGGCCTCCGACCTGGCTGAGAATGTAAACGCCGGGAATTATGCCAAGGCGATGACCCTGATCAATGAACTGAGCGAGGTTCGCGATCAGAGTCTGTACCGGGAAGTGGGCCGACTCACCCGCAGCCTCCATGAGGCAATCCGGAACTTCCAGATAGACCCGCGTAATGCCGAGCAGAAAGAAGTCCTGTCGAAGATGAGCGACGCTTCTGACCGTCTGGCCTATGTGGTGCAGATGACCAGCCAGGCAGCGAACCGCACCATGGACCTGGTCGAGGAAAGCATGCCCGTGGCTCATTCCATGAGGGATGAAGCGGTTGCCTTGCGGGACGAGTGGCAGCGTCTGCGCCGCCGTGAAATGGAACCTGCGGAGTTTCGCGAGTTGTATGGTCGCATCGACAAGTTCTTCGCCGGCCTGACCACAGACTCTGACAGTCTGTACCAGAATCTGTCGGAAATCCTGCTGGCTCAGGACTTCCAGGATCTTACTGGCCAGGTTATCCAGAAGGTCACCGCTTTGGTGAAAGAAGTGGAAGACAATCTTCTTGGCTTGGTAGTGATGGCCAGCCACGTGGATCAGCTGACCGGCACGGTGCACCAGATTGAAGAAAAAGAAGAATCGGCCGAAAAAGGGGTAGGGCCCCAGATCAAGGCCGATGAGCGGGAAGATGTAGTTTCGGGACAGGACGATGTGGACGATCTGCTGTCCAGTCTCGGATTCTGATAATAAAGAGGGTGACGCATGGCGTTAGATGCTGATGAAGAGATCCTGCAGGACTTCCTGGTAGAAGCCGGCGAGATACTCGAAAAGTTGTCGGAGCAGCTGGTGGATCTGGAGCAGCATCCCGATGACAGCGATCTGCTGAACGCCATTTTCCGTGGCTTCCATACCGTGAAAGGGGGCGCAGGCTTCCTTCAGCTGGAGGCACTGGTTAACTGCTGCCACTCGGCAGAGAACGTGTTCGATATTCTCCGGAATCACAAGCGCAAGGTCACTCCGGAACTGATGGACGTGGTTCTGGAGGCGCTGGACAACGTTAACGCCATGTTCGAAGAAGTTCGAAACCGGGAAGAACCAACGCCCGCGCCGGACGAACTGATCGAAGCCCTGGACGCCCTCGCCAAACCCGAGTCAGAGGATGCACCAGCGGCGGAAGCGCCAACCCCGGCACCGGAGCCGTCGTCTGCGGAGGTCGGGCAGCAAGGGGACCAGGGCGATATCACTGACGAAGAATTCGAGCAGTTGCTGGACGCGTTGGCGGATGAAAAATCCGACGGCCAGAAACCGGCCGGCAACGAGCAGGTGAGCAATCCGGCTGAATCCGCCGGCAGCTCAGACAGTGATGAAATTACCGACGACGAATTTGAGGCCTTGCTGGATCAACTCCACGGCAAGGGCCAGTTTGCCGGCGCGCCTGCGGAAGAGGAAACAGCCAAGGCAGATACCAGCACCAGCGGTGGTTCAGAAAAATCATCCGCTGACGCCGATCTGATTTCCGACGACGAATTCGAGAACCTGCTGGACGAACTGCATGGCAAGGGCGCCGGCCCAAGTGCCGGGTCTTCCGACAGCGAGCCCAAACCGGCGCCTGCTCCATCCGGCAAGGCCGAACCGGCCCCGGAACCAAAGAAAGCAGAAGCCAAAGCCGAGAGCACGGCCGCTGCCAAGCCGGCCTCTGCGCCCGCGCCTGCCCGTGAGGCCGCACCCGCTGGTGAAACCACGGTTCGGGTAGATACCAAGCGCCTGGACGACATCATGAACATGGTGGGCGAACTGGTGCTGGTACGGAACCGCCTGCAGCGTTTGGGTTCCGAAAGCGAAGACGAACACATGCACAAGGCGGTGGCCAACCTCGACGTAGTGACTACGGATCTTCAGGCTGCCGTCATGCAAACACGGATGCAGCCGATCAAGAAAGTATTCGGCCGTTTCCCGAGGGTGGTGCGTGATCTGGCCCGAAGCCTGAAAAAAGAAGTGAACCTGGTGATGCACGGTGAGGAAACCGACCTGGATAAAAACCTGGTCGAGGCGCTGGCTGACCCACTTGTGCACCTGGTCCGAAACTCCGTGGATCACGGTGTCGAAGCGCCGGACGTACGGGAGAAGGCCGGAAAACCCCGAGCCGGAACCGTGACCCTGTCGGCGGAGCAGGAAGGCGACCATATATTGCTGTCCATCGTCGACGACGGTGCCGGTATGGATCCCAATGTCCTGCGCCGCAAGGCGGTAGAAAAGGGTCTGTACGATCAGGATGCGGCAGACCGCCTTACCGACAACGAGTGCTTCAATCTTATCTTTGCGGCCGGTTTCTCCACCAAAGACCAGATTTCCGATGTCTCCGGTCGCGGTGTCGGCATGGACGTGGTGAAAACCAAGATCGGCCAGCTCAATGGCCAGATCAATATCATGTCCGAGCAGGGCAAGGGCACCAGCATTATTATCAAGGTGCCTCTGACGCTGGCCATCATGCCAACCCTGATGATCATGTTGGGTGACCAGTCTTTCGCGCTGCCGTTGGTGAATGTGGTGGAGATCTTCCACCTGGATCTGACCAAGACCAACATTGTCGATGGCAAAGAGTGCATTGTGGTGCGGGACAAGGTGTTCCCGCTGTTCCACATCAAGCGCTGGCTGGTACATGGCGCGGCCGGTCAGGCCGAGCCGGAGAACGCGCACGTGGTGATTGTAGCCATGGGCACCAAGCAGGTCGGCTTTGTGGTTGACCAATTGATTGGCCAGGAAGAAGTGGTGATCAAGCCTCTGGGCCGGGCCCTGCAGGGGACGCCGGGTATGGCAGGCGCCACCATCACCGGTGATGGCCGTATCGCCCTGATTATTGATGTGCCGAGCCTCCTGCAGCACTACGGCTGAGCAGGAATTTCCGGGATTGTGTAGGAGAAATGGATGACAGTTTCTGTCCTGGTCGTGGATGATTCGGGCTTCTTTCGCAAACGGCTGACGGAAATCCTGACGGCCTCGGGCCAGATTAAAGTGATAGGCGCCGCCACCAATGGGCGGGAAGGGGTCGAGCTGGCGGAAAAGCTGCGCCCCGATGTGATCACGATGGATTACGAGATGCCGGTGATGGACGGCATCTCTGCCGTTCGCGAGATCATGCGCAAGCATCCTACTCCGGTGTTGATGTTCTCGTCTCTGACCTACGAAGGTGCCCGCGTTACCCTGGATGCCCTGGAAGCCGGGGCGGTGGATTTCCTGCCCAAGAATTTTGAGGAAATTGCCAGGGATACCAGTCAGCTTCAGAAAATCCTCATCCAGCGCATTCTGGATGTGGCTGGTAGCCGACCCGGTGCCCGATCAGCGCCTGCGGCCCCGCGGCCGGCGACGCCTGCACCGGAACCCCGCCGGGAGCCTGCCGAGCGTTCTGGTTCGCGTCTGACCCGCCCGGCAACGCCGGAACCCCGTAAAGAGCCTGCAGCCTCCGAGCCAGTTCGTAGACCCGCCAGAAAAACCGCGACCAGGCATTACAGCGTGGTGGCCATCGGCACCTCCACCGGTGGCCCCGTCGCGCTGCAAAAGGTGCTCACGGCGTTACCGGCCTCGTTTCCGGCGCCCATTGTGCTGGTTCAGCATATGCCGGCCAGTTTTACCCCGGCCTTTGCTGAGCGGCTCAACAAGTTGTGTCGCATTGAGGTGCGTCAGGCCGAGGACGGCGACGTGCTCCGCCCGGGGCTGGCCCTGCTGGCGCCGGGTGGCAAGCAGATGATGATCGAAAGTCGCGGCGGGCAGGCGAAAGTGCGGATCCTTCCGGGCGACGATCGGCTGAATTACAAACCCTGTGTGGATGTTACCTTTGGTTCTCTGGCCCGGAGCTTTCCTGGCAAAACTCTGGGGCTGATACTCACGGGCATGGGGTCCGATGGCAAGGAAGGCTGCCGGATGATGAAGCAGTCTGGTTCTGTGATCTGGTCCCAGGACGAGAAATCCTCGGTTATCTATGGCATGCCCATGGCCGTAGCCAAAGCCGGACTGAGCGACGAGATTCTGGCGCTGGAGGAAATTGGCGCACGGCTGGTTGAAGGTGTGAGCTGATGGATATTCTGAGCCTGCTCGGAATCATCCTGGCGTTCGTGGCCATCCTGGGCGGCAATCTGCTGGAAGGTGGTGCTGTCAGTTCCCTGTTCAACGGTCCGGCCGGGTTGATCGTGGTTGGCGGGACCCTGGCGGCGACCATCCTGCAAACCTCCTGGCCGATGCTCAAACGTGCCTTCGGGCAGGTTCGCTGGGTATTTGTGCCGCCCTACATCTCACTGGAAGATGGTATTGGCAAGGTCATCGACTGGAGCGTCAAGGCCCGCAAACAGGGCCTGCTGGGACTGGAAGGGTTGGCGGAAAGAGAGCCGGAACCGTTCGCCCGGAAAGGGCTGCAGTTGCTGGTTGATGGTGCCGAGCCCGAGTCCATTCGCAGCATCATGGAAGTGGATCTGGAAACCCGGGAACAGCGCGATCTGGAGTCGGCCAGGGTCTATGAGGCCATGGGCGGGTATTCCCCCACTATCGGTATTATCGGGGCGGTCATGGGCCTGATTCAGGTCATGACCAACCTGGAAGATCCCCAATCCCTTGGCGGTGGAATCGCGACCGCCTTCGTGGCGACCATCTACGGCGTTGCCCTGGCTAACCTGTTGTTCTTTCCGGTGGCCAATAAATTGCGGGGCATCGTCAAGGAACGCACCCGCTATGAGGACATGATGATCGATGGCATTATCGCCATTGCCGAGGGCGAAAACCCGAAATCCATCGAATTGAGACTGCGGGGCTTCCTGCAGTAATTCCGGGCCAGGGCTTCCTATGCGCCGTCGCAGACCACCCCAGGATGATCTCCACAACAAGGAACGCTGGCTGATTTCCTATGCGGATTTCATCACGCTTCTGTTTGCCTTTTTCGTGGTGATGTACTCGGTATCGTCCGTGAATGAGGGCAAGTACAAGGTGCTGTCGGAAACCTTCACCGGTGTCTTTAACGCCCCCCAGCGCTCATTGCAACCGGTCACCGTGGGCGGCCAGCCGGTCCGGGCGCCGCAACAACAGCATGAAGATGTTATTCCGCCGCCGGTTACCGAGGCGCCCCGTAATCCGGAACTGGATGCCGAGGGTCGCACCGAGGCTTTGCGAACCATGGCCAGCCAGCTTGCCATGGAGTTCGACGAACTGATCAACCAGGGTGTTGTGAGCCTGGAAACCAGCAGTGAGTGGATTGAGCTTAACCTGCCGAACAGCATGCTCTTTGGCAGTGGGGATGCCGAGCCCCATTACGACTCCTTTGAAGTCATCGAAAAGATCGCCAGTGTACTGCGCAATCGCGACAACGCGGTCAAGGTGGAAGGCTTTACCGACAATCAGCCTATCCGTACCAGCCGCTTCCCGTCCAACTGGGAGTTGTCCACTGCCCGTGCAGCGGCGGTGGCCCGGATGTTGATGCTGGAGGGCATCGAGCCAGAGCGCCTGGCAGCGGTGGGTTATGGTCAATACCAGCCCGTGGCCCGCAACGATACCGAGGAGGGGCGGCGGCGTAACCGCCGGGTGGTTCTGCTGATCTCCCGGGATGCAAGCATCCGGGGGGCGGTGCGCTGATCACCTGCCGGTGGCAGATGCGTATGGCTGAGCTGGCACACTTCCTGTATTACCTGTTGTTCATCGTCCGAATCGGCAAGGGGTTGCCGCAAAACCATCGATTCGGCTTTCAAGTTACCCGTATCCTTGCCGATAAGTTGAACAGAGGCCGGCGCATGGCGCCAGGCTGAGCCGTTACCGGAGAACAAAACGTGCGTATCTGGGCTGTAGCCAATCAAAAAGGTGGAGTGGGGAAGACAACCTCTGTGGTCGCCCTGGGCGGACTGCTGGCCCAACGTGGCAAGCGTGTGCTGGTGGTTGATCTGGATCCGCACGGGTCGCTGACCAGCTGGTTTGGTTATGACCCGGATACTATTGCCCACAGCGTGTTTGACCTGTTTCAGCATCAGGGCAAGGTCCCTGAAGGCCTGCCGGCGCAACTGATCACCGATACCGGTTGCCCCGGGCTGTCGCTGCTGCCTGCCAGTACTGCACTGGCCACCCTGGAGCGTCGGATGATTGGCGTTGAGGGTATGGGGCTGATTGTCTCCCGTGCCCTGGCCCAGTTGTGGGATGATTTTGACTACGTGATTCTCGACAACACGCCGTCGCTGGGTGTGCTCATGGTGAATGCACTGGCCGCTGCCCAGTACCTGGTGATTCCGGTACAGACCGAGTTTCTGGCCATCAAGGGCCTGGAACGAATGCTGCACACCCTGCAAATGATCATGCGCTCCCAGAAGAACGAATTACCGTACATGATTGTTCCCACACTCTATGATCGCCGGACCCAGGCTTCGGTCAAGAGCCTTAATCTGTTGCGCAAGACCTATCAGGATACCCTCTGGCGGTTCGCCGTACCGGTTGATACCAAATTCCGGGATGCCAGCCAGGCTGGTGTTATTCCGTCGCAACTGGACGCAGAAACCCACGGTGTCCGGGCTTATGATCATTTGTTGGACGACCTCCTGAAGCGAACTGGTTCGGTGAAGGAGCGTCAGCATGGCTGACAGAAAAATGACACAGCTGGCGGCGCCGGAAGCGGCCATTGCCAGTTATCTGGATGAATTGCTGCACACCGCCACCAGCACAGCGCTTCAGGAAGAACAGGTAAAGCCTGAGCCGGAGCCGGTAGTGGCGCAACCGGAACCGGAACCGGAACTGCCGAAGCCGGTAAAAACCGAAGCAAAGCCTGTCACCAGAACCCGTCCTCGCCCGACTGTTCAGGCACCTGTGGTGGAACAGAAAGCGCCGGAGCCGGTTCAGACAGCGGCGCCAGCAACGGCCCCGGGCGACAATGGCGACACCCCGCCGGCGCGCCCGGACTGGTCGGAAGAGCCGTTTGAGTGCCTGATTTTTACGGTGGCAGGGTTGCAGCTGGCGGTGCCGCTGGTTCTGTTGGGCGCCATCCATCGTATTGAAGAAGAGATCCGACCAATTCCTGGCAGCCCCAGGTGGTACATGGGCATACGGCCGGATCGGGACCACAACCTGCGGGTTGTGGACACCGCCGAGTGGATCATGGCAGGCAGGGTACCGGCTGGTGCCCGGGATAATTATCGATTTGTGATCCGGCTGGATGACAGTGAGTGGGGGCTGGCCTGCGATGATGTGGCCCAGTCTTTCACGCTGCGGCCGGATGAAGTGCGCTGGCGCACAGCCCGCAGCAAGCGCCCATGGCTGGCGGGTACCGTGGTTGACCACATGTGTGCGCTGATTGACGTGCGCACCATGGCACACCTGCTGGTGCGGGCAGAGCGTGAACACCATCTGGATATGAGTTAAACAGTTCCGTTACTCAATGAAACCGTGTGAGGCTGGCACGGTTTGTGCCCTTAACTATAGTATTGGGCACTGATGATGAATTTTTGACGATCAGGTTGCCCGCCGGGCAGCCGAGAAGGAGAGAGTGCTATGGCATCCCCGAGCGGACAGCAAAATCAGGCCCAGGACGATCAGGTACTGCAGTACGTGACTTTCCGCCTGGATGACGAAACCTATGGCATCAACGTGATGCAGATCCAGGAAGTGCTGCGCTACACGGAAATCGCGCCGGTTCCCGGAGCCCCGGATTATGTACTGGGGATCATCAACCTGCGGGGTAACGTGGTTACGGTTATCGATACCCGTCGCCGGTTCGGGTTGGCGGACGCGGAAGTGACCGATGCCACCCGGATCGTGGTCATGGAATCGTCCAGCCAGGTGATGGGCATTCTGGTGGATTCCGTGGCTGAGGTGGTTTATCTCAAGGCCAGTGAAATTGAAACTGCACCTAACGTGGGGAACGAGGAAAGTGCCAAGTTCATCCAGGGCGTGTGCAACAAGAACGGCGAGCTGATCATTCTCGTCGAATTTGACAAGATGCTGTCAGACCACGAGTGGGCTGAAATCGCGTCGCTGTAACCGGCTTTTCACAGCGCAGTGATGGACGTCTTCCGTGGTCACCAATAACGGAGACGTCCACTATGAGTTTCACCATTCCCTCCTGGCTCCCCTGGGGCCTGACCGCTGCATCCATCACCCTGGTTCTGGTTCAGGGCGTTATCCATGGCCGGCGTATCCGGGCCTTGCAGGCTTCTCTCAAGCATCGTTGCGATACCCTTGGTCGTGAACTGCATGCTACCACCAGTGGCAGTCTTGGCGTGGGCCAGCGCCTGGTTGCCTGTGAACGGCAGATTCACGAGCTCAAGAACACACTGGAAGAAATGCGGCAGAATGACCCGTTGCGAATTTCTTACGACGAAGCCGCGCGACTGGTTGATCTTGGCGCGGATATCGACGATCTTATGAATACCTGCGGAATTTCCCGTCCGGAGGCCGAGCTGGTTTCCGCCCTGAAGAGGCGACAGGCGGCCTGATCCGGCGTTTTATCGGATGCTGCTGAATGAAGAAACTGTATCAGAGGGCCGTTGAGGCCCTCGCTGTTGTTTCCCGCCCCGATTTTGTTTCCGGTGCCGATCTTGTCCCTTCCATCACCGGCCACTCCATTCCCCGAGAAGAAACGGTTCGGCACCTGCTGGGCCTGATTCCCGAGATCGAACCAGACCACGTGGTGATGCATGTCGGTGGTGGCTCCGGTTATCTGACCGCCGTGCTGGCGGATCTGGCTCACCGGGTGGTCTATGTTGATCGCAACCCGGCGCTGGTGGAGAAGGCCCGCGAGCGCTTTTTCAAGCACGGCGCCCATAATGTGGATGTTGTTGAGGCTTCGGCAGATACCGGGCTGGAACTGGACTCGCCCTGTGACCTGATTCTGTGTACCACCTTCATTCCGGACCCCAAGATGCTTTTGCCGAACCTGCGCGAGGGCGGGAATCTGGTATGCCTGGAGGGGCGGGCGGGGCCGGTGCCCAGTGTCGCCATGTTCCAGCGTAAAGGCGACAAGCTGGAACGGGTCAGAACCCTGGGCTGGGTAGATTTCAACCGTAACTCCGAACAGATTCTGATTGATCTTGGCGTGGTTTCCGAAGCGGCCCTGTCTACCGCCGTTGCGCCGCGCAAAGGTGAGCATTGGCAGCAGGCCTGGGCGCTACGTTCCCTGATCCACTGATGGGTTTTTTTCCTCCGGCCGGGCATCTCCGGGTGTCCGGCCCCGGATGTGGAAAGCAAACGCCAGAATCTCCGCGATCACCCGGTACAACTCTTCCGGAATCTCTTCATTCAACGACAGACGCGCCAGAATGCCGGCAAGCTCGGCATTCTCGTACAACGGGACATTGTTGTCGCGGGCAATCCGGATAATCTCCTCGGCCAGCTCCCAGGTGCCGGTTGCGGAGATAACCGGTGCACGTTCACCGTCGTACTTGAGGGCGACAGCGGCCGGGATGTTGTCCTGTGATGTGTTGGTCATGCCTTGGTATCCACCAGTCGGTGTTCCAGCCGGGTTTGCATCTGCTGTGGGCTGCCCCTGCGACAGTCCAGGTCGGTGACTTCCAGCCCGAGGTCGTTCAGGCTTTGTCGCAGCAGTGGCAGCTCGCGATGCACGGTTCTCAGGGTGGTCTGGTTTTCCGCCCAGACCAGAGCGCTCACGGACGGAGGCCGAAAAGTGACATCGAAATGCAGCGGGCCCGCCTTGTCCAGATCCATCGACAGGGACAACCGCCACTCACTGGCGCTGGCCCGTTCCGGCCGGTTGCTGCCGTCCTTCTCCTGAGAGTACTGTTCCAGTCGTAATTGCGCCGTTCGGGGTTCCTGTTGCGGCGTTAACCATGGCAGTTCAATCAGCAGAGTGTTCACGGGCACGCCCGGTTCGGCGCCGGCCCGGGCATTCAGCGTCTGGCTGTGCAGCTGGTTTACGGTAATCCGGTTCAGCATGCCGGCTAGCAGGCGCAGGGTCTGCCCGACCGTGGCTGGCTCCCCCGTGTTCTGAGAGGCGGTCGGCGCTGGTGCTCTTGGAAACTGCAATGGTGCCTGCAGCAAATCCTGGCTGGCCAGGGGTGTCAGCCGGTTGAATTGCTCTGGCCCCTGGTTCTGGCTGGCGAGCAGAGCCGACACCACCTTTGCCAGTACCAGTTTAAGATCCGGCTGGCTGGCGGCGGAAGGGCCGGCCTGTAACAATCGAGCCTCGGAAAACAGGCCGCTTTCAGACAACCACTGCCGTACCTGCGTGGCCATGGACTCGGCCTTGCCGGCGCCCGGAGTCAGAGCGTCTGCCTTGGGTAACTGATTGAACAGATTTTGCAGGGCCTGTTGCGCGGGCGTTGGCAGAGGCTGTGCACTGGTGGCGGATGGCAATTGCCCGGGTTGGGGCGGCAATTTCAGGCCCTGGCTCAGGGCGGTGAACAGTTGGGACAGGCCACCCTGAAGGTTTTGTTGCCAGGGCAGTCGCTGCGCGAGAGCCCGGGCGACTGCGCTCTCCTGGCCCGGCGCCAGCTTGCCCATCAGCTGCAATTCGTTACCGGCACGCATGACCTTGATCAGGTCACCTACGGACAGATCCGGTGGCCGGTTGCCTGCCGATACTTTCAGGGATTGTCCTCGCAGTTCCAGCAACAGCTCATGGCTTCCGCCTTTCTGTCGCAGGATGTCGGCCACTTTGGCCAATGCTGTCTCCCGATCTGCCAGCTGCAACTGGGCCAGTTGTTGTCTGGCCGAGAGCGCAGCGCCAGGCTCCGTGCTGGTGCCCGGGTTAGCCTTGCCCGGGCTCCGGGTGGTTTGGTCCGGCGCGGGCTGTTTCGGGGGAATGGGTGGTTGTCCGCCGTTCAGTTTCATTAGTGTCGATTTGATGTCGGGCAAGAGTAATATGCTGGCGCTTTCGTTATAATACGCCGCGCTGGCAGTGATTGCCCTGATTTCATGTTGGCACCTGTGTGTCCTTCATTACATGCACCTGATGCCTGCTGCGCATCCATCGCTCTGAAACGGAGCCCTGATGTCCGAGCCGTTACTACAGGCGATAGATCTTGAGTGTGAACGGGACGAGCGCCTGTTGTTCCAGAATCTGTCCTTTTCCATACTGCCCGGTACGGTTACCCGTGTCGAGGGCCCCAACGGTACCGGCAAAACAACATTACTTCGAATTCTTGCTGGCCTGAACGATGCCTGGTCAGGACAATTGCTGTGGTGCGGCGAGCCCAGGGCCCGGCAACGCGAGTCCTTCCTTCGGAATACCCTTTACATCGGCCATCGCCCGGGCATCAAACCATTGCTTACACCGGTCGAGAACCTGAAAGCTCTGATGGCCGGACGTCGGGAGGTGAGCGAAGAGGTGCTGGTTCAGGCACTGGCAGGTACCGGGCTGGCCGGCTTTGAAAATGTGCCATGCCGGAATCTGTCTGCCGGGCAGCAACGTCGAGTGGCGCTGGCCAGGCTGCTGATTGCCGACGAACCGCTCTGGCTGCTGGACGAAGTCTTTACCGCGATTGATGCAGACGGTGTCCGTGCGATTGAGTCGCTGCTACAGCAACGTGCCGCGGAAGGTGGTGCGGTGCTGGTGACGACCCACCATGAGCTGCAGTTGCCGGGTATGAAACGCATCACTCTGGGCGCCGGAGGTGTGCATGAACGTTGATCGGCGGCCGGCATTGAAACCTGTGTCTGAATCGGTTGGCCCGATAGCCGCCATGGCGGCAGTATTCGCCCGGGATGTCCGGGTGGCTTTCCGGCAGCGGCAGGATCTGCTGAACCCGTTGCTGTTTTTCATCATGGTAGTAACCCTTTTTCCCCTGGGAGTCAGCCCGGAGGTGGCATTTCTGAAACAGTCCGGAGCCGGTATCCTTTGGGTAGCGGCTTTGCTGTCGGTGTTGCTGTCGCTGGACCACCTGTTTCGTCACGATTTTGACGATGGAACACTGGAGCAGCTGGTACTGCAGCCCCAGCCTCTGTTTCTGCTGGTGCTGGCCAAAACAGCCGCACACTGGGTGTTAACGGGCTTGCCACTGGTGCTGTTAGCGCCGGTTTTGGGCGTTATGGTGCACCTGGACGGGAACTCTATTGCAATTCTGTGTCTAACGCTGCTGATTGGCACCCCGGTACTGAGCATGATCGGGGCTATCGGCGCCGCTCTGACCCTGGGATTGCGCTCGGCGGGCGTGCTCTTGTCACTGCTGATCATTCCGCTGTACATTCCCGTGCTGATTTTTGGTACCGGCACAGTAGCAGCGGCAGCCGAGGGCGCGCCGGTTGGCGGATACCTGGCTCTGATGGGCGCGTTTCTGGTTCTGGCGGTAACACTGTCGCCTTTCGCCTCGGCAGCGGCCCTGAGAATCAGTCTTTCGAACAGCTGATCGGTTCTTTGGGGCCGGCAACCAACCAAACGATAACAGTGAAGATGGTGACCAACTGATGTGGCAATTCTTTCACAAACTGGGTTCTCCCAAATGGTTCTTCGGGATTGCAACCCGGTTTATGCCGTGGTTGTTGGCGGCCGGTATCCTTCTGCTCCTTGCCGGCCTTGTCTGGGGCCTGGCGTTTGCTCCCAAGGACTACCTGCAGGGCAACAGTTACCGCATCATTTTTATCCACGTTCCCACTGCTTTTCTCGCCCAATCCATTTACATCATGATGGCGTCCGCCGCCGTGGTTACGCTGGTCTGGCGCATGAAGCTGGCGGATGTCTTCGTGAAGGCCGTGGCGCCGGTTGGCCTGGTGTTTACTTTTCTGTCGCTATTTACCGGTGCCGTCTGGGGTAAGCCGACCTGGGGAACCTGGTGGGTGTGGGATGCCCGGCTGACTTCCATGCTTATTCTGCTTTTCCTCTATGGCGGTGCCATCGCCCTGGACCGGGCCATCAATGATGAAAAATCTGCTGCCAGGGCGGTGGCTGTGCTGGTGTTGGTGGGGGTGGTAAATATCCCGATTATCAAATACTCCGTGGAGTGGTGGAATACACTGCACCAGCCGGCCACGTTCAAGCTTACCGAGAAGCCCTCAATGCCCGTCGAGATGTGGGTTCCGTTGCTGCTTTCGGTGCTTGGGCTTTACCTGTTGTTTGGCTGGCTGGCGTGCCTGCGCATGAAAACCGAAATTGTTATGCGGGAGCAGAAAACCCGCTGGGTGAAAGAGCTGGTGATGGCGGGGAGAGGCTGACCGATGGCGTTTGATTCCTTTTCAGCATTTATCGCAATGGAAGGCCATGGTCCCTATGTCTGGGCCTGTTATGCCGTGTTCGCCGTTCTGCTGGTGGGGCTGATGATCTGGTCGTCCCGGCATCATCAGGCGGTTATGGCCAGCTGCAAACGCCGTTACCAGCAGCAGGAAAACAGCACCAGTGCCCGGCCAAAACAGGCCGCTACGTTCGCCCGTGTCGAAGTTTCCCAGGAATAAACAGCAGGTAATCCATGCATCCGATCCGAAAAAAACGACTGACCATTGTGCTCTTTCTGGTGGCCGGTATCGCCATTGCGGTAGGCCTGACCACCTATGCCCTCCGACAGAACATCAACCTGTTCTACGATCCTACGGAAATTGCAGCGGGTAACGCGCCGGTTGACGTCCGCATCCGCGCCGGCGGTATGGTTGAAGAGGGCAGTGTGTCGAGGGATACCGACAGTCTGAAGGTGAATTTCCGGGTGACCGACTATGCGGCCTCGGTGCCAGTACAGTATGAGGGCATACTGCCGGATCTGTTCGCCGAAGGGCAGGGCGTGGTGGCCATGGGGCGGCTGAACGAACAGGGCGTGTTCGTGGCCGATCAGGTTCTGGCCAAACACGATGAGAACTATATGCCACCGGAAGTGGCCGAGGCGCTGGAGCGCTCTTCCAAGGGGCAGCACAAGTCTGCTGATGTGGAAAAAGCCGCGGAAACCACGGCGTACTGAGCGCCCAATTCATTTCTGACGTTGGAGAAACCCGATGTATCCGGAACTCGGACAGCTTGCACTGATTCTCTCGTTGCTGCTGGCAGTACTTCTCTCCGTGGTGCCGCTTGCGGGCGCTCTGACCGGGCGTGACAGCCTGCAGGCATTTGCCCGGCCACTGGCCTCCGGCATGTTTGTATTCACCGCCCTGGCGTTTGCCATCCTCACCCATGCCTTTTTGGTGGATGATTTCTCGGTCGCGTACGTAGCGAACAACAGCAACAGCATGTTGCCCTGGTACTACAAGTTCAGCGCGGTCTGGGGCGGGCATGAGGGCTCGTTGCTCTTGTGGATACTGATGCTCATAGGCTGGACGCTGGCCGTTGCCATCTTCAGCCGTAAACTGCCTTCGGTGATGGTCTCCCAGGTGTTGTCGGTTCTGGGTATGGTCTCCGTTGGCTTCCTTCTGTTCATCATCCTGACCTCCAACCCGTTTGACCGTCTGCTGCCGAACGTACCGGCAGATGGACAGGATCTGAACCCGCTGCTGCAGGACATCGGCCTGATCATGCACCCGCCCATGCTCTATATGGGCTATGTCGGTTTCTCGGTGGCCTTTGCGTTTGCCATTGCGGCCTTGATCAATGGCCGGCTGGATGCGGCCTGGGCTCGCTGGTCGCGCCCCTGGACCACGGTTGCCTGGTCGTTCCTGACCCTGGGTATTGCCCTGGGCAGCTGGTGGGCCTATTACGAGCTTGGCTGGGGTGGCTGGTGGTTCTGGGATCCGGTTGAAAACGCCTCCCTGTTGCCCTGGCTCTCGGGTACTGCTTTGATGCACTCGCTGGCAGTAACGGAAAAACGCGGGGTTTTCAAAAGCTGGACCGTGTTGCTGGCTATTGTCACTTTCGCCCTGAGCCTGCTGGGTACTTTCCTGGTTCGTTCCGGTGTGCTCACGTCCGTCCATGCTTTCGCATCGGATCCGGAACGGGGCAGTTTCCTGCTGGCGCTGCTGGGCATCACCATTCTGGCCAGTCTGACACTCTATGCCTTCCGGGCGCCGGTAGTGCATGTCCGCTCCCGTTATGGTTCCCTGTCCCGGGAAATCTTCCTGCTCCTGAACAACGTCTTGCTGGTATCCGCCACCCTGTTGGTGGCCATAGGCACACTTTATCCGCTGGTGCTGGATTATCTGGATCTGGGCAAGCTGTCCATTGGTGAACCGTTCTTCAATACCACCTTCAGCCCGCTCGCGGTGGCCACCGGCCTGCTGTTGGGCGCCGGGATTTTCTCGCGCTGGAAGAAAACCGACGGCGGCTGGCTGGCCCGTAAACTGCTGTGGCCACTGGCCGTCAGCCTGATTGCCAGTGCCGCGGTGATGATCGGTTACGGTGGGTTTGCGCCCTGGGCTTTCCTGGGTGTGTTTGCCGCTATGTGGGTGACTGTGGCCACCGCCTGGGACCTTTGGGATAAATCCGCCTCGCGCAAAGGGCGTTGGCATGGCCTGAAGCGCCAGTCCCGCAGTTACTGGGGCATGGTACTGGGTCACCTGGGCCTCGCCATGGTGATGGCCGGTGCCACGGTGGTTTCCAACTACGGCATCGAGCGTGATGTACGCATGCAGCCGGGTGACCGCGCCATGGTGGGGGATTACGAGATTGTCTTTACTGACATCGGTGAGCGTCGTGGTGCCAACTTTACCGCCCAGTACGGCAGCTTCAATGTCTATCTGGATGGGGAGCTGGTGACCGACCTGCATCCGGAAAAACGGCAGTATCCGGTTGGCATGAGTGTGATGACCGAAGCGGATATTGATGCCGGTCTGTTCCGGGATGTGTTTGTGGCCATCGGTGAACGCATCAGTGACGATGCCTGGGCTATCCGCCTGCAATATAAACCGTTGGTGCGCTGGTTGTGGCTCGGTTCGCTGGTGATGGCCATCGGTGGTTTCCTCGCGATTGCTGACAAGCGCTACCGCATCCGTGTGCGCGACGAGGAAGCGGTGAAAAGCGGCGAGCCGGCAGCTCCGGGTAAAGTGGCGGAGGCGTCCTCATGAAGCGGGTGTTGCTGTTTCTGCCGCTGCTGATTGCCGTCGGTGTGGGGGTATTCCTGTTTGCCGGCCTGGGCAAGGACCCCACCAAACTGGAATCCGTGCTGGTCGGCAAGCCCGTTCCCGAATTCAGTCTGGAGTCTCTGGACAATCCGGAGGTTCAGTTGGATCCCTCAGTTTTCCAGGGCGAAGTGTCCTTATTGAATGTATGGGCTGAGTGGTGCCCCTCCTGCTGGGACGAACACGAATACCTGATGTATCTGGCCCGGGAGCAGGGCGTCCGCATCGTGGGTTTGAACTACAAGGATCAGCGGGAAACCGCCTTCCGGTTCCTGAACCGGTTGGGTAATCCCTATGAGACCATTATCTTCGATCCCAAGGGAACGCTGGGTTTTGACCTGGGTGTGTATGGCGCGCCGGAAACCTTTGTTATCGACGCTGAGGGAGTGGTGCGCTATCGCCACGTGGGCGTTGTGAACCAGAAAGTCTGGGATGAAGTGCTGCTGCCGGTTATTGCTCAGGCCAGGGGGAACAGCTGATGCGTTTTTTGCCCGTTTTCTGCGCTGTGTTGATCATGCTCTCGGGGTCGGCTACTGCCGAGGTGGCGGAAGTCTATGACTTCGATACCCGGGCAGAAGAACAGCGCTACCAGCAACTGATCTCTGAACTGCGCTGTCCCAAGTGTCAGAACCAGAACATCGCCGATTCCAATGCGCCCATTTCCAAGGATATGCGGGACGAGGTCTATCGCATGATGCAGGACGGTGCCTCCAATGATCAGATCGTTGGCGCCCTGGTGAATCGTTTCGGCGAGTTTGTTCAGTACAAGCCGCCAGTGGATAACCGCACCATCCTGCTCTGGGCCTTTCCGGCGATTGCCACCATTGGCGGTTTTCTGATTGTGGCCGGTGTGGTCTGGCGTGCCCGGAGGCGAGAAGACGAGCCGCCCCTGAGTGCAGAAGATCGGGCCCGGGCAGAGCAGATTCTGGCCAGCCAGAGCGACAACACTGAACGCCGATAACTTCCATTCATTTCGAGACGTGACGATATTTCCATGACCGATACCTTCTGGATTGCCGGGACCGTACTCATTCTGGTGGCCCTGGCCTTTGTGCTTTATCCAGTCTTTTTCCATAAACCCCGGGCCCGCCTGGAGGCGGATCTGCGTAATCAGAACCTGCTGGCCTATCGCACCCGGCTCAAAGAGCTGGAGGATGAGCATGAGGGCGGCATACTGGATGAAGAGAGCTACAAACAGCTGAAGGAAGAGCTGGCCGGTGCCATGCTTGATGATGTACCGGAAGAGCCGATTACTCAACGGCGGGTCCCTGGGCGCCGTAGTGCCATGGTTGTTGCCTTGGTGGCGATCCTGGTATTGCCGGTGGGCACCTATTTGGGTTACCAGGAATGGGGCGCCATGGATCAGGTGGAGCAGTTCCTTGCCATGCAGGAAATGGACGCCACTCAGGGCGACCAGACGGCCCGCATGGCGGAACTGGCGGACCAGCTGCGCCAGCGGCTTGAGGAAAGTCCGGACAACGCCGATGGCTGGGCAATGCTGGGGCAGACCTACATGCGTCTTGAGCGCTATGAGCAAGCGGCTGAGGCCTATCGTCGTCTGGCCGATGTGGTGTCTGAAGATCGGAACGCCAGCGCCGTAGCTTTGGGGTTAGCAGCTCAGGCCAACTATTTTGCCAGTGAAGGCGAGATGACCCCGGCGGTGATCGATGCCATTGCGGCTGCCCGGGCCCTGAACCCGGACGAAGTCAATGCACTGGGGCTGATGGGCATCAATGCCTTCGGCCAGCAAAACTACCGGGAAGCCATTGAATACTGGCAGCGTATTACCGAGGTGGCACCGGACCATCCGCAGCTTGGGGCCATCCGTGGCGGTATCGAGGAGGCCTACCGACGCCTGGGTGAAACCCCGCCGGGCCAGGTTGCATCCGAGCCTCAGCAGGCTGCTGGTCCGGGTGTATCTTTACGGGTATCGCTGGACGAAGCTTTGCGAGAGCAAGTGGCTGACAATACCGTGTTGTTCATCTTTGCCCGGCCGGCGTCTGCGGCGGGCGGTGCACCGGTTGCCGTTGCCAGAATGACAGCCGGCGATCTGCCTGCCGAAATCCGGCTGGATGATCGTTATGCCATGTCCCCTGAATCTGCGATTTCTGGCCAGGACGATGTGGTGGTGGTCGCCCGCTTGAGTCGTTCCGGAAGTGTTAATCCGCAGCCCGGTGACTGGGAGGGCCGGGTTGAGGCAGAGGTGCTGCCCCCGGCGGAAGCGGAACCACCTGTCGAGTTGGTGATTAATCAGGAACTGACCAACTGAATGTGAAAAGCCCGTCACCTCGACGGGCTTTTTTCTGGATCGGAATCAGCGCGAGAGAGACGAGGGATACAGCGGTGGCAGGTCTGGCGATGACGCTTCTTTGCCCTGACCGGTGTTCCGGCGCATGCTTTCCAGCTCCCGTTGCAGTTGCTGTCTCGCATTTTCACCGTGGGTACGGTGCTGGCCCGAATACAGTCCCGCCTGAAAACGATCAAAGGCGGTTTTCAGCGAGCTGTCCTCCGTCA
>NZ_DIHV01000114.1:0-5656 GCF_002420325.1 Marinobacter sp. UBA5687 | reverse complement strand
CCTGCCTTACGGTAACTTTCCCGGGCACAGAACACGGCCTGCGCCTGAACATCGGTCCCATCTACTCGAATTGGCTTCTTCCCCGCCAACTGATGAAAACCATGCAGCCAGGACCCGATAACACCTGCACCGCAAGCGAAATCGAGCACCCGATCGACACCCAGGGGTGACTCAGCCAGGGTTTCCAACAACATCCGGGTGCCATCGTCCAGTCGACCCAGACTGAAAACGCCTGGCAAGCCGGCAACAGAGAGCGCCACGCCAGCGCAGGAAAGCTCCGTCCAGCTGAGCCAGTCAGTCAACCGGAATTCGGTCAGGGGTTGGGTATTTCTGCCGCACCAGACCTGGCAATGGCGGGCGCTGTCGACCTTTACAACCTCCCCGGCGACGACGGAAAACTGCTTTATGGCACCGGCAATGCCTTCCTTCTTCTCGCCAATAACCACCAGTGCCGCACCTGGTTTGCCGAGGTAACGAGCCAAAGCCAGGCGGAGCTCACACTCAGCCCGGGCTTTAGGCAAAAATACCACCACGGTATCGCAAGAGCCCTGCTGCTGCCGATCTGGCTCGTAACCAAAACAGCCAGCCCAGTCAGTGTCATGGGACAGGATTTGCCAAAGACCGGCGTGCTCGGTCATCGCGATACCGGGAACCGGGCATCGGGGCAAAAGCGATGCATCCGAGACGCCTAACAGCGCTGGGCGTCCATTCAACAGATGCGCATTGCGGAGCAGAACTTCGTGGGTATTGGGCAGTGCAGACATGGGTAGCGGACCATTGCCAGAATCATGAGCCGCGTATGCTAACCGGAAAAAAGCCCCGAGTCTGCCCTGTGGCATCAGTCGGGGCTATCGCTATCGGGGTCGGCCTCTGGGGCCGCCCGGGAAGAGCCAGATATTATTTGTAACGTGCAACCGTACCCACACGCAGGGCGTCTTCAGGTGACATTCCCCAATCTTCCGGGGTGCGTGCTTCGGTGCGCTTGGCCTCAGCCCTTGCGCTATCCATGGCAGAACTTTCGTTTCTGCGGGTTCCCAGTGCCTGCAGGGCTTTCTGCATCAGTTCTTTCATGGTTTACCTCCCTTACTGCTTACAGTTGCTACTGTAACAGACGCAGAAGGTCACTACTGTGATGACGCCACGGGTCAGGAAGTGACGAGCATCACGATTTTTTGACAGTTTTTGACATTCTTCGCATTATATTTTTTGGCGCCCGGAGCGAACCGGTCGTTCGATCAGCTCATCCAGACTGGACTGACGAATCGTTTCCCGGTCTGCCTCACTGGCGATCGAGAGCCCCATATCCCTCAACAGACCGTCGGCCACGTCGTAAACGAAACCGTGCACAGTCAATGGCTGGCCGCGACGCCAGGCTTCCTGAACGATGTTGTTCTGGCACACATGCCCTACCTGCTCTACCACGTTCAGCTCACACAGGCGGTCTACCCGGTCCTGCACATTGGGAATGGCGTCCAGTACGGACTGGTGACGGTCACGCACGTCCTGAACATGGCGGAGCCAATTTGAAATCAGGCCAAAGCCTTCGTTCAGCAATGCCGCGCGCACGCCACCACAACCGTAATGCCCCACCACCAATACGTGTTTGACCTTCAACACTTCGATGGCGAACTGGAGCACCGACAGGCAGTTGAAATCTGTATGTACAACCACGTTGGCCACGTTTCTGTGCACGAAAAGTTCACCGGGGAGCAAGTCCACAATCTGGTTCGCAGGTACCCGACTGTCGGCACAGCCGATCCACAGGTACTCCGGTGCCTGCTGGTTCGAGAGCCGGTCAAAGAACTTCGGGTCCACCGACTTGATGCCATTGGCCCAGGCCCGGTTCTTGTCCAGTAGATGTTTCAGTGGTGCCATTATCTTGTTGCTCCTGCCATTGATTCCCGCTGCGGGATTGAACGGGAATCAACGACATAACGCAATAGTCAGTTGGTCGTTACGTCTTCCGGGCTCTGGTGCATGGTGCTTTGCGCCAGGTCCAGCAGCTCCCGCAGTGCGACCGAGAACATGGCGTATTCCGGTTCCCTTACACCTTTGAGTTCCGCCAGCATCGCGTTCCAGCGATCAATCATGTGCTGGTTGCGCTGCTCCCAGGCGTTCACACTATCGGTGACTTTCTCCGGGCTTTCAGCGGTTTTCAGCACACCGGTGGTCAGAGCCCGTTGCTGCCAGTCCAGATCCTCCCGGAAGCTTTCCCGCGCCAGGGCCTGCCAATGGGAACTTGGCGTCAACGCTGCGATGGCATTAGCGAACCAGGTCAGGTCGAGACGGTCACCCAGATCGTAGTACAGGTTGGCCACCGTTTTCAGCGGCATGCCTGTGGCTTCCTGTGCCTCGATAATACCAAGAGAGGAATACAGATAGCCGGTTCCTGCCAGCACCGACGCCAGTTCCTTCGGCAAACCCGCAGCCATCAGCTGATCATTGCGTTTTTCCCAATTGGCACGAGCCTGGTCGCCAAGGTATTCCGGCAGACCCGAGGTAATGGCCCAGACGCTGTCGGCAAACCGCTCCATGTGACTCTGGATATTGAGTTCTGCCCGGCGATTACGAAGCAACCAGCGCACAGCCCGACGCATCAGACGCATCAGATCCTGCATCAACTCCATCTGCAGATCCGCGGAAACGTGGAAATCCAGCGCTTCAATCTTGTCCCACCAGCTGTCGATGCGGAACACATCCCGGGCAATAATCCAGGCCAGGGCAATGGATGCTGCGTCCGCCCCGGTAGACTGGTTCAGGCGCTCCACAAAGGTAATGCCCATGTGGTTAACCATGTCGTTGGCGATCTGGGTTGCGATGATCTCCCGTCGCAGTTGGTGTTCACCCAGCTCTTTCGAGAAACGCTTGGTCAGATCCCGCGGGAAGACCTTGTACATCTCACCCGCCAGCAGAGGATTGTCCGGCAGATTACTGTCGATCAGCACCTGCTTCAGATCCCCTTTGACGTAGGAAATCAGCACCGACAGTTCCGGCCGCGTCAGCCCTTTCTTGGCCAGCTTGCGCTCTGACAGGGTTTCGTCATCCGGCAGGAACTCCAGTGCCCGGTTGAGCTTGCCTTCGCTCTCGAAGGTATTCATCAGCCGACGATACTCCTCCAGCCGGGTGGCGGCATCCTCGCTGGCGATACTGATGGCCTGGGTCTGACGGTAGTTGTTCTTCAGCACCAGCGAGGCAACATCATCAGTCATTTCCTCCAGCATGATGTTGCGCTGCTTGCCAGTCAGATCGCCCATGGCCACCGCCCGGTTGAGCAGGATCTTCATGTTCACTTCATGGTCAGAGCAGTCCACGCCGCCCGAGTTGTCGATGAAGTCAGTATTCAGGCGACCACCCTTCAGGGCGTATTCAATCCGCCCCATCTGGGTGAAGCCGAGATTTCCGCCCTCACCTACAACCTTGCAGCGCAGCTCGGCACCATTGATCCGCAGGCCATCATTGGCCTTGTCGCCCACATCGGAGTGGCTTTCACCGCTGCCCTTCACGTAAGTGCCAATACCACCAATCCAGAGCAGGTCCACTTCGGCCTTGAGGATGTGACTGATCAGCATATTGGGCGGAACGCGGTCCGCCTTGATGCCCAGCAGCTTTTTCATTTCTGGGCTGACCGGAATGGACTTGGCATTGCGGCTGAAAACGCCGCCGCCCTTCGAAATCAACTTGCTGTCGTAATCGGTCCAGGCGGAACGCGGCAGTTCAAACAGGCGCTTACGCTCCTTGTAGCTGCGTTCGGTGTCCGGGGTCGGGTCAATGAAGATGTGGATATGGTTGAAGGCGGCCACCAGCCGGGTTTTTTCCGAGCACAGCAGGCCATTGCCGAACACGTCCCCACCCATATCACCGATACCGATGGCGGTGAACTCATCCACAGCCGGGTTAATACCCATCTCACGGAAGTGCCGTTCCACCGAAACCCAGGCGCCCCGGGCAGTAATGCCCATTTTCTTGTGGTCATAACCGTTACTGCCACCGGAGGCGAAGGCATCTCCCATCCAGAAGCCATATTCCGCGGCCAGGCCATTAGCGATGTCGGAGAAAGTGGCGGTGCCTTTGTCAGCCGCCACCACGAGGTAGTGATCGTCCTCGTCATGGCGGATGACCCGCTCCGGCGGCTGGATGCCGGAATCCACCAGGTTATCTGTGATATCCAGCAAGCCCCGGATGAATGTTTTGTAGGCCGCAATACCCTCTGCCTGGAATGCCTCCCGGTCAGACGGATCGGGCAGGCGCTTGGCCACAAAGCCACCCTTCGCGCCCACCGGCACAATGACGGCATTTTTCACTTGCTGCGCTTTTACCAGGCCCAGAATTTCTGTGCGGTAGTCCTCGAACCGATCCGACCAGCGCAAACCACCACGGGCCACTTTGCCACCACGCAGGTGAACCCCCTCCACACGAGGGGAATACACAAAGATCTCGAACATGGGTAATGGCAGCGGCATGTCCGGAATCTGCGACGGGTCAAATTTCACACTGATGTAGGGCTTGGGCTGGCCCTCGCCATCCAGCTGGTAGTAGTTGGTGCGCAACGTCGCCTGCATCAGCTCCAGATACAGCCGTAGCACGCGATCCTCACTGAGGTTCTCCACTTCATCCAGGCCGGCGTTGAATTCGATTTCCAGTTTCTGCTGGGCCGCCTCGCTTTTGCCCTTACTCTTGAAACGCTCAGGGTTGAATCGAACCTCAAAGTACTCCAGCAGGATCCGTGTCAGGTTGACGTGGTTGACCAACGTGTTGGAAATGAACGTCTGACTGTTGGAGAACCGGATCTGGCGCATGTAGCGGGCGTAAGTACGCAGCAACGCGATCTCACGCCAGCTCATGTAGGAGGACAACAACAGGCGGTTAAAGGCGTCGTTTTCGGCTTCACCGTGCCAGACCCGGCGGAACAACTCTTCGAAAATCGGGCGAATACGGTGAATATCCACCACGTTCCCAGTGTGGGACTGCAGGGTAAAGTCATGAATCCAAACCGTTTTACCCGTTCGGTCAATCACCTCAAACGGGTGCTCGCCAATCACCCGGAAACCGAGATTGTCGAAAATCGGCATCACATCCGACAGTGGCAGCGGCTCATCCGGATAGAACAGCTTAAAATGCAGCGTGTTCTCGTCTTCTTCCAGAGCCCGGTAGAAGCTCATGGCCAGATCATCATCACGGGCAGAGGCGGTGATGTGCTCCAGGTCGATAGCGGCCCGGCGGGGCGAGAACATATCGGTGTAGCTGGCCGGGAAACCGCCCGCCCAGACACGATAAAGCTCGTTGCCCTGCTCTTCGCCGTAAGCCTCGCTCAGAGCCTCGTAGAGGCCATCACGCCAGGACTGGGCAAGCTCAATGACCTTGTCGCGGATTTCCGCCAGCGGCAACTGGCGGTTTTCCACCTGCGGCACCCGGATGGTGAACTGCACCCGGGCCAGCACCGATTCGGAAAAGTGCGTAACAAACTCAATGTCCTCAGCCTCCAGGCGGTCCAGCAACACCTGTTCCACCTTCAGGCGTAACTCGGTGTTGTAGATATCCCTGGGGAAGAAGGCCAGGCAGGTCACAAACTGGCCGTATACGTCCTCCCGCATGAACAGCTCGATGCGGCGACGCTCCTGGATGTAGAGAATGCTCTTGGCAACGCGCAGCAACTCAT
>NZ_DIHV01000116.1:6210-6619 GCF_002420325.1 Marinobacter sp. UBA5687 | reverse complement strand
AGCGTTATACACAAGGAATGTTCATAGATCATGGCAAGGAATCGCGGCCAAGATGGGCCGATTGAAACAAGGTTGATCAGCCTTTTTGCATCGCTGTTTTTCTCTATCCCAACGGCAGTATTCGTTTGGCTCTGGGTCAATTTGGAGTTGGCCGTCTACTGGGATGGCTTTCTCAGCAGTCGTTACCTTATTTCCTGCATCGTAGTTTTCGCGGTGTTGGCGTTGCTGCTCCCGAAACTGTTTCCGTCTATTCTCGGGGGTGTCTGGCGCGGCATAGCCAAGGTTTGGCATTGGTGGGGGTGGTAGCCTTATGTATAACCAATCGTTCAAGTTCGCTACCGGCCTGGCGGCCGTCCGCCGGACGCCTACTACGCTGCGCTCCGCAGGCGCCGCTTAACATTCAGCGTTA
>NZ_DIHV01000116.1:4684-5901 GCF_002420325.1 Marinobacter sp. UBA5687 | reverse complement strand
TCAGCGTTATTGGCCCGGGCCGTCTTCATTTTTGCCGGGCTCAGTGCAAAGGCCTTGGCACCTGGTTTGGCTGCAAAGCCGCTTATGGTGATGATGGCCAAGGCCGGAAAAGTTGCTGTCGGGGTTGGTTGCCAAAGTCACCCGCAGCATGGTTATTCATGGCGTGCCCTAGTCGCGGGGCCGTCCAGTTCAAACAGTAATCGGGTTGGTGCGGTTTGCGTTCTGGTTCCTTTCGCTATCCGTCTGGTTGGTGCAAGCTGTTCGGGAGAGAGCATTCAGCGTTGGGTGCCAGGGGAGACCTTGGTGGTGACCGGCCACTAACCAGCCGGTCAACCGGACGCCAAAAGCGTACCGCTTTTGGTTCCCTCCGCTGCGCTCCGGCGCCGGTTACCTCAGCGTTAATGGCCAGGCACTTGTAGGTTTTTGGCTGGTGCCGTGCAAAGGCCTTGGCATCGGGATTGGTTGCAGTGCCAGCTCACTTTGGTGATGGCCAAGGCCGGAAAGTTCGCCGTCTGGTTTGGTTGCCAAAGTGGTCAGCGGTGTTGGTATTCATGGCGTGCCCCAGTCATGGGGCCGTCCGTCTCAAACGGTTATCGGGCTGGCAGCTTTTGCGTTCTGGTTCCTTTCGCCATCCGTCGAATTGGTGCAATCTGTCCGGGAGAGGGTATGCGGCACTTGGTTTTGGCTCAACCACGGTGGTGAACGGCCATTAACAAGGCGGTCAACCGGACGCCAAAAGCGTACCGCTTTTGGTTCCCTCCGCTGGCGCTCCTGCACCGGTTACCTCAGCGTTAAAGGCTAAAGGGAGTTCCCGGTGAACAAGGAAGATCTTTCTCCAGAAGACCAAGCCTACTACAAGCGTTTTGAGTTTAAGCCGTTACGAGTATTGCTGTATTTGCTGGCAGTGGTTTACTTGGTGTTTGTTTATGCGGTTGGTGGTGCCCAGTTTAGCGGAGGCTTTTTCAGCGGCTTGGTCGGAACCTTTGTTCTGATTCAGGGCATCGATCTCTCTCAAAGACGACTGATCGTCATTGGCGGGTTCCTGACAGTTGTGAGCGTCTTTCAGACAATATCGTCGGTGTTGTAGTGGCTACCGAGCGCTTACTGCAAAAGCCTTTAACAAATAGTTGTAGTACGTTTCGGGCCACGCGGCCCTACACCGGACGCCCTTGTCAGGGCGCCGCTAAACAAGAGCGTTAAAGGCCTTGCTCCGGTGT
>NZ_DIHV01000116.1:0-4413 GCF_002420325.1 Marinobacter sp. UBA5687 | reverse complement strand
TGTCAGCAGGAAAGATAGACCATGACGGATCAGAAAAAGTCTGACCAGACCACATCCTCCGAAAAACCCTGGGGTGGCCGCTTCAGCGAGCCTACCGATGCCTTTGTTGAACGCTTCACCGCCTCGGTGGGCTTCGACCAGCGCCTGTATCATCATGATATTACCGGCTCCATCGCCCATGCCACCATGTTGGCGAAGGTGGGTGTGCTGACGGACGCCGAGCGCGACCAGATCATCGACGGCCTGAAGGGCGTGAAGGAAGACATCGAAGCCGGGCGCTTCGAATGGTCCGTCAGCCTGGAAGATGTGCACATGAACATCGAAGCCCGGCTCACCGATCGCATCGGCATCACCGGCAAGAAACTGCATACCGGCCGCAGCCGGAATGATCAGGTGGCCACCGATATCCGGCTGTATCTGCGCGATGAAATCGACGTGATTGCCGAGGAACTGGCGCGCCTGCAGGCTGGCTTGCTGGACCTGGCCGAGCGCGAGGCAGACACCATTATGCCCGGCTTTACCCACCTGCAGACCGCCCAGCCGGTTACCTTTGGCCACCATTTGCTGGCCTGGTACGAAATGCTGGTGCGCGATGCCGATCGTCTGCAGGATTGCCGCAAGCGGGTGAACGTGATGCCTCTGGGGGCCGCTGCCCTGGCCGGCACCACTTACCCGATTGACCGCAATCTGACCGCCGAACTGCTGGGCTTTGACCGGCCCACTGAAAACAGCCTGGATTCGGTCTCCGACCGGGATTTCGCCATTGAATTCTGCGGTTTCGCCGCGCTGCTGATGACCCACCTGTCCCGGTTCAGTGAAGAGCTTGTGCTCTGGACCTCCGCCCAGTTCGATTTCATCGACCTGCCGGACCGGTTCTGCACCGGTTCCTCGATCATGCCCCAGAAGAAAAACCCGGATGTACCCGAGCTGGTGCGTGGCAAGACCGGCCGGGTAAACGGCCATCTGATCAGCCTGCTGACCCTGATGAAGAGCCAGCCGCTGGCCTACAACAAGGACAATCAGGAAGACAAAGAGCCGCTGTTCGACACGGTCGATACCATCAAGGGCTGCCTGAAGGCCTACGCCGACATGATCCCGGCCATCAGGGCCAAGGCCGACAACATGCGGGTAGCCGCCAAGCGGGGCTTCTCCACCGCCACGGATCTGGCTGATTACCTGGTCAAGAAAGGCGTGCCGTTCCGTGATGCCCATGAGATTGTCGGCAAGTCAGTTGCTTTCGGTGTCGCCGAAGGTCGTGACCTGTCAGACATGACGCTGGAGGAACTTCAACAGTTCTCCGATGTGATCGGCGAAGATGTGTTCGACGTGCTGACCCTGGAAGGTTCCGTGCAGGCCCGTGATCATCTGGGTGGAACTGCGCCAAACCAGGTACGTGCAGCGGTGGCCCGCGCTCGGAAAAATCTGGCATAGTCGATTGGCTGTCATGGGCGTGGCAGTTTAGAAAAAAAGTTTATGACAAAACCGTAAGGTGCGGTTTTGTCATAAATACACAATATCGGCTAGGATTGTCCGGCTAACTTTACCTGCTTGCTACCGTCAACAAGGACGCTGACGATGAGCTTTGTGAAACTGGTCAGGCCTTCAGAATTGAAGGTCCTCGACATTCCCTTTGTTGAAACTCCTTTTTTTGCTGCCGACAGGGCCCGCCTCCTGGTTGAGCAGGACAACCATCTTCGTTCAAGCATGCAATCGCTGTTCAGGTATGGCTCTGGTGACCGACGGAACCTAGCGGAAACTGTCCATCGGGCGGTCAGAGACGGCGAGTTGATGTTGGTCTGTTCGGAGTGGAATAAGCCTTTCTCGCCGATGGTGACCTGGCGGCCAGACAACAGTCTGCCTGCCGGTGGCCAGTGGCGGATAGAGGGCAGTTGGCTGAACGTTCCATCTGAGATTGAGTGTGCAGTAGCAGAGCTGAACAACTGTGGCATCACCTGCGAGCAGTTGCGCCAATCCGAATCCTGGGGTGTCGGGTCGCTGGAAGTGAACATGTTCTCAATGAACTACCGGCAGCGTCAGCGCCGGGAGCGGGCGGCTCAAGGTAGCGTGGATGACCATCGGCTGAGCCTGCCCTTAGGGGCTTCCGCACTGGTGGCTCCCGTGTTGATGTCTGCAGCATCCGCAACCGAAGACGCTAAGGCAGACTCCTCTCAGGCACCCGCCCCAAAGATACACCTGGAAGTGGGCCTGTTTACCGATGGCACCATGAACAACGCCGCCAATACCCGGGCCTTCGTTGAGCAGCTGGAGCAGGAGTGCCTGATTCCCTACGAAAATAACACCATCGGCCGGGAAGAGTGTGAGCGGCGGATGGGTCTGATGTTGGGCGACAGTTACGCCAATGCGGCCAGCAATGTGGCGAAGCTTTGGGATTTGTACGTCGAAGACGAAAAAGAGGAGGAGGGTACCAGCACCTACCGGCGTAAAATTTATGCTCCTGGGGCTGGCACCAAGACTGGCGAGGATGATGTGATGTATAGCGCAGCCACCGGCATGGGGGAGGCCGGCGTTATCGCACAGGTGGACTATGCTTTCTCGCAACTGGCCTTGCGGGTGAAAGAAGTCTTGCAGAACCTGCCCGCCGACCGTCTGGACAAACCCATCGACAAACTTACGTTGGACCTGTTCGGCTTCAGCCGGGGCGCGGCGGCTGGCCGCCATACTGCACACGAGATAAATCAGGGGGAGAATGGTCTGCTGGCCCAGATGCTGGCTGACAGCGGTATCCTCTGGCCGAAGACGGTAGAAATTCGCTTCGTGGGGCTGTTCGACTCCGTGGCCGCCATCGTTAACCTCGCTGCTGGTGATGCGTTGGCCCATAACAACCGCAACCACCCGGTGGAGTTGTACCTGGATCCAGGCAAGGTGGGCCAGGCGGTGCACCTGACCGCGGCCCATGAGCACCGCAGGAACTTTGCCCTGAACAGTCTGCGAAGCCGCGACGGCAGCTTGCCGGCCAACTTCCGGGAAATTTCCCTGCCGGGCGTTCATTCCGATATTGGCGGTGGCTACGGCGACAGCCAGCGAGAGGATGTGCTGTTAAGCCTCAGGTTACAGGTGCCTCGCGACCGGCTGAGCAGGCCGGACCAAACCCTCCAATGGGATAACCTGGAGGCCAAGCGGCAACAGATAGAGGCGGCAGGCTGGATTGGCCCATATAATCTGCCGGTACGGCAATCCGAGCAATTGCAGGCATGGCCGAAAGACCAGGGCCCGGAAGGGCCAGCCCGGCTGGATATTGTCACCCTGCGCCACGAGCACCCGGCCCAGGATGGCCGGGTAGAACTGGTGTTGCGGATGCTGCGCCAGGTGCGGGGGGAGTATTCGCAGGTGGCCGTGAGGTTGATGCATCGGTTGGCCACCGATAGCGGTGTGCCGCTGCAAGATATCGATACCAAAAAAACCGACAATACCCTGCCAGAGGAACTGATCCCCATCCTGCAACAAATTCTAGAGCAAGTTGAACAAGGGAGCGATGCCCCCTCACTGGCTACTGAATATGAGCATCTGTTGCTCCAGCGCTATATCCATTACTCGGCGCACTACAACGCTATTGAGACCATGGTGGCGGGCTTGCCTGCGAAGTTGCAGGGGTTTCATCCCAATGCACCAGCACCTTCAGGCGAGCGCCTGGTGTATCCACAGACAGAGGGCGACTAATGATTCAGAAAATTCTGGCCATGGGAGTCATGGCCATCGCCCTGTTGGGCAGCGGCTGTTCGGCGTGGTCGAAGGCGGACGACACTCTTTGGATGATCAGGATAGCGGCGCCACAGCACTATGAAGTGTGGGTGACTGATATGTTCCTGGAGAAGTCGGGGGAGCGGAGCTGGCGCCAGCCGATAGGCACGGTGGGGTGCTGCTGGAAGGGTGCCCGTGGCCCAACCGGGCCTGGGGGCAGAGCTGACCCCTTTCCGGAACTGATTCTGGTCAAGTGGTTTTCCTACGCGGAGCAGAAATATTACACCAAGATCATTCAGGTGCCGGAAGACCTGCTGGACCGAATGCGGGAGCCCGCAACCTATGTTACGCAGGTTGATGTGCGCTCAGGCCCCCGGAACCTCCTGACCATTGGCCTGGCGCCCGGCGGTACCGTGGTGGTCTGGATTTCGAACCAGATTGGCAATGAGATCGAGGTGATGCGGATGCAGGCGACGGAAGTGCCGGGTGACCCGGATGATTTTGAGGTAGGCACCAGAAATTATCTCGAAAAACACGGTGACTACCTCAGGGAACACGGCGTCCCTATGGAGGGCTGGTAAGCGGCCGCGGAAGCGGTTCTAAAGTGACCCAGTGTGAGGTCGGGGTAGAACGAAGCCTGCCCCCAACATAACTTAGCCGCCGATCCAGCCCGTACTCAGCTCAACCCCCACCGGCTTCAGCTCCGCCAGCGGT
>NZ_DIHV01000141.1:9437-10847 GCF_002420325.1 Marinobacter sp. UBA5687 | reverse complement strand
GGTGGCCTCATGAAAATATCATTGAGGCGGCCCACATCGCCGGAAAAACCGACGCATTTACCTTCCGCCTCGATGATGACACAGGCCGCCCCGAGAATGTGCCCGACCGGTCGCAGATGAAAGCGTATATCACCGAGCTGGATCACTTGGTGAAAGTCCACCGACTGAAACAGCTCCATGCAGGCTTCTGCATCCTCCTGATCATACAGGGGCTCCGGATTCTCATGCCTGCTCAGCTTATGGCGGCCGAGGTAATGTGCCTCCTCTTCCTGAAGGTGGCCGCTATCGGCCAGCAATATGCTGCATAGCTCTCGGGTGGCATGATGGGTATAAACCGCCCCCCGGAAGCCCTGCTTGTACAACACGGGGATGTAGCCTGAATGATCCAGATGGGCATGGGTCAGAAGCACGGCATCCAGCGAGGCAATATCGAGCGGCAACGGTTGCCGGTTGCGCTTTCTCAGCCACTTGTACCCCTGAAACAGGCCGCAATCGACCAATACACGTGTCTGGCCGGTTTCAACCAGGAACTTGGAGCCGGTCACGGTTTCCGTGCCACCCAGAAATGTAATGTTCATCGGCGCTCACCCTCCACCTGATTGAGAAAATGCCTGACCGGCGGCACCAGCAACTCGCTGACATCGATCTCATTGCTGCTGTGTGGAACCGTGTTGGTGGTCACCAGCGTCTGCAGGCCGGTACCCAGAAGGTAGGTGTCCGAGGCCTCCGCAAAAATGCCATGCACCGCCGCACACAGGATGGCCTCCGTGCCTTGCGCCTTAAGTGCCCTGACACACTCGCCAATGGTGCGTCCGCTGGAAATAACGTCATCAATGATGACGGCTTTCCGGCCGTTATACGCCGAGATATCCGGCAAGGTGACTTCAACGCGCCGGTCACCCAGACGCTGCTTGGTGCCAATGACATAAGGATGGTTACTGGCCTGCGCGATACTTGATACCCATTGCTCACTTTCCGCGTCCGGACCTACCAGCAACAGACCGTTTTGCCCCCGTAGCCAATCCGCCAGCGCCGGTGCTCCCTGAACAACTTGCGTGGGTATGCTGTAGATTTCGTCAAGAGACTGGTACCTGTGCAAATGTGGATCAACGGTGATCAGCCAGTCGATATGTAAAGACAAAGACTGGGCAAACACCCTGGAAGTGACCGCCTCCCCTTCTTCGAAGCGTCGATCCTGGCGCATATAGCAAAGATAGGGCGCCACCAACCCAATCGACCTGGCACCGAGTTCCCGGAGAGTTTCAAAGAGAAACAGGAGAGCAAGGTATTTGGTGTCTGGATGCGTTAGGTCGGCCAATATTACGCAGTTCGCACCTTTGACTGATGTGAGCACACGTAAGTAGGACTCACCATCAGGGAACCTCCGCACCTCCAAACTTCCCGGCTCCA
>NZ_DIHV01000141.1:7138-9062 GCF_002420325.1 Marinobacter sp. UBA5687 | reverse complement strand
AACAGCACATTTTTTTCAATAATGCCCACAGTCATTCCTCTTGCGATACAGTGAAGATTGCCGGCCCCATATCGTTAAACGCCAGCGCATAATCCTGCTGTCCCGGACTGTCACTGAGTAACTCATAGAGAGGCTCTCCCTTAATGACGATATCGCCGACGTTCACCAGCAGCCGTAGTCCTGCGGTAGAACTGGCAGGCGCTCCTGCCAGCTTGGCGACACGGGCAAGCCGACGGTTGTCGATAGACACGATTGTTCCGGATTCCGAGGACAGAACTGGACGCCGAAAACGGGCTTCACCTAAGCTCTTCAGTCCCCCCTGAGCCTTTGTTATGCGCTTGAACTGCTCCCAGGCAGAGCCGTTTTGAAGTAATCGCTCTGCTTTGATCATCCCCTCTTTCACGCCAAGACCATCGGCCAGATCGAATAAATGGCCAGCCAGCAAGATGGCGCGGCTCCGTAGATCCTCCGGCGCACCCCGCTTTCCCTGCAACACGGCCAAAACATCACGGGCCTCCTCTGTCGGCCCGATCCCTGCACCAACCGGCTTGCTGCCGTCTGTCGCGATGCAGCGTACCTTCAGCCCACAGGCCGCCCCAACGCTTGTGAAAAGAGAGGCCAGCCGGTCGGCATCGCCGGGCGTTCGAACCTTGGCCGTCTCCCCCACCGGAATGTCAATCACCGCATGGGTGGAACCGGCAGCAATCTTCTTGGACAGCACCGAGGCCACGAGCTGGCCCTCACCATCAAGGTCCAGCGCTCTCTCGATGCGAATCAACAGGTCATCAGCCGGGCTGAGGTTCATCGCCCCACCCCAGGCGAGACAGGCACCGGTTTCTCTGACCACACGGCGAATCTCGTTCAGCCCAAGCCTCACATTGGTCAGCGCTTCCATGGTGTCCGCTGTTCCCGCCGGTGAGGTGATGGCACGGGAGGAGGTTTTAGGCATTACTAAGCCTGCTGCGCTAACGATCGACACAACCAGCGGCGTGGTCCGGTTGCCCGGCAGGCCTCCAACACAGTGTTTGTCGAACACACGATCCACGCCTGGCCAATCGAGCTGTTGTCCGCAATTCACCATCGCCTGGGTCAAAGCAACAATCTCATCGAAACCTAATCTGCCACCCGCACAAGCGCTCAGGAAACAGGCTATTTCGACATCGCTGTATTTGTGTGCGGAGATATCGGAGACAATGCGGGCCATCTCAGCCGGAAGCAAGCTGTGTCCGAATACTTTCCGACGAACCAGACTCAAGGATTCGATATAGGGCGCATGATGTACTGAAACCAGGTCAGACTGAGCCACCCCGAGCCGCTCTATGGCGATATCTGAAAGCCCCGCATACCCTTTGGGAACCGTTTCATCAGACGAAATATTGAGAGTTGCGATGATGGAACGTCCCTGCGAGGAAATTCCCACCCTGGAACTGGCGGCGAATCCTTCTGAAAGGCACACATCACAATCATCACGCATGTAGACGACAGGCTCCTGATGAGTATTGATACCCATCTTGAAAACCCGTAACTGACTGGAAGACGCCACCATGTATCAACATCCTTTTCTGCGTCGAAGAATAATTTCAGTGTTCTGATCAGAGGTCGTTCATACGCCCTATCTGCCTGGCCAATCGCATAGCTTCGTTCTCTTCCATGGTTAGCAACGACTGCAGTAATTCTTTCGCCTCGGGAATTTCGGCTTTGTCGGCCAGGGTACGATAAAGGTCCTCTATCTGATCATGGAAATCGAATACTTCTCTGCATATGCCCTCAAAATCCAGCTGTGCGTAGGGCTCATCGCAGGTTCTGTGGGTCTTAATGGGATGGTGAGACAGGTAGTCGTAGACCCTTGTCTCCAACGCTTTGGAATCGCCCTGCGACTTGAACTCGTTCACAATACGTTCCATTTCCGATTCATGGGTCGCCA
>NZ_DIHV01000141.1:0-7021 GCF_002420325.1 Marinobacter sp. UBA5687 | reverse complement strand
ATAGGCGGTGGGAAACCGTGCCGCCATGCCCTTCCCGTCCGGTGTCTTGGTCGATGATGTGTCAGACATCTCAAGTCCCCCCCTTCAATGTGATTTCTGCGAGTGTCCGGCGTGAAGCGGCACCTGGCCTGCCTGCGCATCGCCCTGACCGCCGCCGCTGGCGGACCCACTATTGCCCGCACCAATACCTTCCAGCCGCGTTCGTTTCAGCAGCAGCGCGTTGACCGCCACCAGCGCGGAGCTGCCCGACATGGCAAGTGCTGCCACGGCGGGGCTGATGATCAACGGATAAAACACCCCTGCCGCCATCGGAAAGGCGACCACGTTGTACGCCACGGCCCAGAACAGGTTCTGGTGCATCNNTGAGCATGCAAATCCCGTGTCCAGCTAATAAGTTCTCCAAAGGTTTTGATGTCCATTTACCCGTTCCCCCTTGTTGTCATTAATCATGTCAGCAAACAGCAATTACCTACCACTTAAACTCATAAGCCTGAATTCACACTGAAAAACCCCAACAAAAGATGCAAAAAGAGTCGCTCAATAGCGTGGGCTTGATGAACATCAATTTTTCCAATTGGAAGTGTTCGTCTACCCTAAGCCGTCCAGTCGGGTTCGCTTTAGCAGGAGTGCATTTACCGCAACAAGAGCGGAGCTTCCAGACATTGCGAGCGCCGCTACTTCTGGGCTTATCACCAACGGATAGAACACGCCTGCCGCCGCGGGAAAGGCGATGACGTTATAGCCCACCGCCCAGAACAGGTTCTGGTGCATCTTGCGCAGGGTAGCGCGCGACAGCTCGATGGCTCCCAGCACATCGTAGGGGTCGCTCTTCATCAGCACCACGTCAGCGCTCTCAATAGCCACATCGGTGCCGGCACCGATGGCGAAACCCACCTCCGCCTGGGTCAGTGCCGGGGCGTCATTGACACCGTCGCCCACCATGCCAACCTTCTTGCCCTGAGCCTGGAGCTCCTTGATCTTGTCTGCTTTCTGCCCCGGAAGGACATCGGCGATCACCATCTCAATGCCGAGTTCCCGGGCGATGCGCTCGGCGGTGGCCTGGTTGTCGCCGGTGAGCATCGCCACCTCCACCCCGCGTTCACGCATCTTTTTGACCATGGCAGTAGCGGTGGGGCGCGGCGCATCGGCAATGGCGATAAGGCCGACCAGCTTCCCGTCCTGGGCGACGTGCACCACGGTCTGACCCGCACTCTGCAGACGCGCGGCCTCGTCCTTCAGGCTCGCCATGTCGACCTTCTCTTCGTCCATCAGCCGGCGGTTGCCGAGCAGCACGGTCTTGCCGCCAATCTCCGCCCGCGCGCCCTTGCCCTCGATGTTGGTGAAGCCGGTCAGCGGATCAAGCTGCAAGCCTTCGGCCTTACTTTGTATCGCCTGGGCCAGAGGATGGTCCGAGCCCTGCTCCACCGTCCCCGCCAGTGCGAGGACCGCCTCCTCGGTGCTGCCCGCCACCACGACCACCTCGACCACCTGCGGCTCGCCCATGGTCAGGGTGCCGGTCTTGTCGAAGACCACAATATCCAGCCGGGTGGCATCCTCAAGTGCAGAGGCATTCTTGAACAAGATGCCGTTCCTGGCACCGAGGCCGGTGCCCACCATCACCGCCATGGGCGTTGCAAGGCCGAGGGCATCCGGACAGGCGATCACGAACACGGTGATAGTCAGGGTCACGGCAAGCAGCAGGCTTTGGCCGATCCACCAGAACCAGACGGCGAAGGTGAGCAGGCCGATCACGATGGCAATCACCACCAGCCACTGTGACGCTTTGTCCGCCAGCAGCTGCGCCGGGGCCTTGGAGTTCTGCGCCTCCTGCACCAGCTTGACGATCTGCGCTAACGCGGTGTCGGAACCCACCTTGGTGGCGCGATACTTGAAGCTGCCGCTCTTGTTAATAGTGGCCCCGATCACCTTATCGCCGGGCTTTTTTCCACCGGCATGGACTCGCCAGTGAGCATGGACTCATCCACCAGGGACTCGCCCTCCAAGACCTCACCGTCCACCGGAATCTTATTGCCGGGGCGGATCACGACGATGTCGTCCTTCAGAACCTCAGCGGTGGGTACCTCCCGTTCCTGGCCATCACGCAACACAGTGGCCTTGGGCGGCGCGAGATCCATCAGCGAGCGGATGGCGTCCGAGGCACCGGCACGGGCGCGCATCTCCAGCCAATGGCCGAGCAGGATGAACACCAGCAGCACCGCCACCGCCTCGAAAAACTGCACACCCGGGAAAAAGAGCGTGGAACCGACGCTGAACAGGTAGCCAGTACCCACCGAGAGAACGACCAGCACAGCCATGTTGAGCACGCCGTTTTTCAGCGCGCGCCAGGCGGCAACAAAGAACGGCCAGCTTGGCCAGAGCACGGCGATGCTTGCCAGTAATAGCAACCACAGGTCTAGCCGCAGTCCGAAGGGTGGCACCGGTGGTTCGAACATCCCACCCATGGGCGAATAAATGAAAATCGGGAGGCTGAAGATCAGGCAGACCCAGAAACGGTTGCGCATGTCGCGCACCATTGCCTGCATGTCCATGCTGCCGCCGTGGCCCATCTCGTGAGCCATCTCGTCCTTTGCGCCAGTATGTTCGCCGTGTTCAGCAGGATGCGCCGTATCGTCGTGGCCGGTGTGGGAGGCATGGCCATCGTGGACGGGCGTGGACACAGCCCCGGCTTCGGTCGGCGGGTCCCCCGGGTCGCAAACGTGCCTGGGCAACTGTTCTCCGGAACAGTGATAGCCGCACTCGTGTATCCGGGCCTTGATAGCCTCAAGGTCCACCGTCGCCTCATCATAGGTGACGGTCGCGCTGCCGGCCACATAGTTGACCTCGGCCTTCTTGACGCCGGGCAATCTCAATAGCTGTTTCTCTACGCCCCGGGCACTCAGTGCCGATAGCAAGCCGCGGATCTCCACAACGGTATTTTTCATTCCTTGTTTCCCTTTCCTTATTTGCAGACCGGAGCTTTCGTCAGCCCGACGCGCGCCCGACACCGAGATGGCGATGAAGCCAATTGAAGATCGGGCAGAACACCAGCCCGACATAAGCGCCATATAGAAAACTCTCAATCAATCCGAGCAGAAATCCCCACCAGGTCAGCCACTTGAACGCCGGCAGCACCTGCTCGAGAAACGTGTGCATGTGCAGGCTTTGCGGCGTCACCAGTCCATAGATCACGCAAACGATGAAGGTGACCGCCGCAAAGAGGCCCAACGCCCAGGTAACCAGTCTTGTGTCAAGCATGTTCCGTCCTCCGTTAATGCCGATGGCCAGAACGTCTGTCCGGGTCGTTCTCCGACTTGTCCGGCGCACTATGTCCACCATGCCCGCCCCCGCCGTGACCACCATGTCCTCCGTGACCGAACATATGCATGCCCACGAAAACGATGCCAATAAGCACCGAGAACCAGTTTTCCGCCAACCATTCCATAAAGACCTCTCCAGTCTGCTGCTGTACCAGCTGCCTTTGCATTGCTTCAGGCCCGGGCATGGCATTTCCTGACGCAAGTCAACCACATCTGCCTGAATTCAAACTGAATTACCGGACCGAAACAGAGCACACCTTGATCTCGATCAAATTAGAAACAATGTCCTAAAATTGATGACGCATGCACTTGCCGGTTACTGAATTTACTGGAAACATGTTTTCTAGGAACACTCTGAGGAGAGAAAGGCATGAGCAACGAATCTTTCTCGGCAAGCATGCACCTTGAGCCTCAAAAAAGGCCTGCGGGGAAAAGCAGCATCATTCAGCTCAATCTTTTTCGAAAGGCGCTGAGATCTCTTCAGTTCGGCTCGTTATCACTTACATGGCCAGATGGAGAAAAGACGTGCCATGAAGGGAAGCAAGACGGTGTACATGCAGAAATGACAATCCTGCAGTGGCATGTCATTGATCGTCTGATCACCCACGGTGATGTGGGACTGGGAGAAGACTACATGGCAGGCAAATGGTCCACGCCCAATTTGCTTGCCCTAATGCGCCTTGTCACGGTGAACATAGTCGTTTTTGACCGCGCTTTACGCTCCAGCGCGGGGCTCCGGTTATGGCATTGGTGCAAACATCGGTTGTTTTCCAATACGGTTAAGCGCAGCCGCGAAAACGTCCATGAGCACTACGACTTAGGCAACGATTTTTATCAGCTCTGGCTGGATAAGAGCATGACCTACTCCTGCGCCCTGTTTGGTGGCAACGAGTCCCTCTCGCTTTACGAGGCACAGCAAGCGAAATATGAGCGGATCCTTCAGCGACTGGCACCGGAACGGGGAAGCCGCATCCTGGAAATAGGCTGTGGCTGGGGCGGTTTTATGGAAGTGGCAACTGCACACGGGTGCCATGTAACCGGGGCAACCTTGTCCAGCGAACAGGCGGATTGTGCCCGCCAACGACTCCGGTCCGCCGGACTGGAGGGAAATACCGAGGTGCGTTTACAGGACTACCGGGAACTGTCGGGTCCGTTTGATTTCGTGGTATCAATCGGGATGTTTGAACACGTGGGCGAGACCTATTGGCCCACTTACATGAAGGATGTACACGATTATCTGAGACCCGGCGGCAAGGCACTGATACAAACCATTACCATTGCCGAGGAGCGATTTGAGCGGTATCGCTCCGGCAACGACTTTTTGCGGGCACCCACCAACCTGATTATTCCACCACATCAATATCTTGATAACAATGTGTTGGAGATAGGCACCGATGCCACAACCGGTTAACGCGTGTCCGTCGATTGCAGGAATCATTAATCGATAAAAGGAAACAACCATGAACGATCGATTCCGCCCCTCCTTGTCGGATATACCGGTTTCACCACGTCAGATCACTCTGTATATAGGCATTGCGGTTGCGGGACGATTACAGTGTTCGGTCGCGACTGGAAGATATTCTCGGTAGTGAAACCCGCAAAGCTGTTGCCAAACACGAATTGATAGAACTTGCACACACCAAGAAAGGCAGGGAGCCCGCCTTCGACCAGCCGCTCACAAAAGCGGTGATTGGCCAACCGCGGTCCGTCCGACGGGGGCGGCAGCTAATAGAAGCGGACATCTCTGCCGCGGCTTCGGCAAAGATGGCTAAATTTGGCATTGAATTGCCCGACATTCGTTTTAAGCGGATCAACTACAATGAAAGCGTTCGCCAGAATGATCAGCAAACGCCAGCAGATTGCCGAGCGATTCCGTTCCGAGGGTGCCGGCGAAGCCGCTAATTATCGGCGACAAGGAAAAGGATTTGCAGCGCATTGAGTCTGAAGCCTATCGGGAAGCTCAAACCATTCAGGGGGTGGCGGACGCGAAAGCCACGGAAATTTACGCAGCGGCGTATAACCAGTCGGAAATATCCCGTGATCTGTATGACTTTGTCAAAACCCTGGAGACCTATAACCGGGTGATCGACTCTTCCACCACGCTGGCATTAACCACTGAAAGCGAGCTACACCAACTGTTGAATGGTATAGGCCAAAACCCCTGAGGAGGGCTTGATGAACAAGCTGGCGTCCACGATTCGTTGCCCCGTGTGTGATATGAAAAAAATCAATCGCTCGCTACTATGGAATTACCAGGGTATAAACCACTATTTCTGTTCGCGTCAGTGCCTAGAGCGATTTAAATCCCGCCCGCATCTGTTTGTGGGCGATCCTCAACACGGATTGTCGCCCAAGCAGAAAAATCAAGTGATTCTAAAAAAACGCCGCATGCGACTCCGCGAAATAATCAGCGATGACCTCAAGGCTGATTTGAAAACATCACTGCAGTCGCTGATGGGTATTGATGCAGTGGACTTCACGGATCAGGAGCTGTATGTGACTTACGATCTGCTGCAGGCTTCCCTGGAAGATATCGAAAAAACCATCGAACAGGCGGCAGCCCGGCTGTCAAAAGGTATGGCGGAACAGGTAAAACGCGGGCTGATTCATTACAGCGAGGAGTGTGAGCTCGACAATCTCGCACACCTGACCAAAAACAGTGACTGTCATTGAGCAAGAAAGCATGGGAAAAGGCATCAACTACACTTAGTCTACCTTTTTGCGGCGCGGTGTGGGGGGGGGGCGTTGCTGTTTCAGAGCTTCTGGGCATAACCGTCATCTACAGGGAACTGAGCCACAGCGAGTTCAAACGCTGCCTGAAGCAGGGTTGGTTAAAAGATCTGATGGTTGGTGGGTAAACCACTCGCGACAGCTTAAAGGAACCTTTTGAAAGCAAAAACAATTTTGTCACCCCGAGGGTCTATATCGATCTGGCGGAAGAGCTTGCTCCCTATGACGTGGATTATAAAGGCGTCATCTCCTATGGGCCTCTCGCCACGTTGATCGGCTGGGTCGCACAGGCGGTATTAACGTCATGCGAGTGGAGCTAAGGCGAAAGAAGGCGGCTTGAAGATCAGGGATCTATGTTAACGAGCGTTCACTTATAAGTGACACCGTGTCGGTCAAATATTTCATAGACTTCTCTTGCTTCCTCCGCCGGCAACATCACCCGGATCGTCTGCTCATCCTTATCAATATAGATCAGATCCTGTGGAATTTCGCTGCCAATAAGGTCGTCTCGCGTATTGTGTGCCTGATCCATGTTCTCGAACTTACCATTAATAGCTTTACCCATCTTGTTTCTCCTTGTTGTTTAGCTTCTGCATAAAGCATAGATAACACATCAATTTCTGTAAATTTATGACATTGCCACGGACCGAGCGCCGTCCTTGAAACCATTCGCGGAGGGCTTAAAGACCCGTAAGTCGCGGATGATCGCCGGCCAGCCACACGCCTGCGTAACAGAGCTGACCGCGATGCGTGTTGTGTGCGGAAAACTTCCTGAGGCCTCCTCGACCGCACCGTTAGCCAGTGGCCCTTGCCATTCGGATTATCTTCCCCTCGGTCGGGGTGGCTCCGCCTTCTTTAGGCGGATGCCTGCTCAACGCAACAGTGAGAAGGTCAGAACTTGACCTGTCCCCACAACCAGGCCTTGTCCGTATCCACACCGCGACCATCCTCGGCATAGCTGGCGAACTTGGCAC
>NZ_DIHV01000007.1:0-8501 GCF_002420325.1 Marinobacter sp. UBA5687 | reverse complement strand
GTCCCATTCCGCGGCACCGACCAGGCGGCCAATTTCGCGACCGTCATGATCAAGCAGCAGCGTTGTAGGAACACCTTCTATGCCCAGTGTTGAGGTCGCCAGTGTGGACGGATCAATATACTGGCGAAGATGCTGAATGCTTGTTTCCCGGTAGAATTTTTCAACAACGCTGATGCCTACGTGGTCAACGGACAGCGCGACCACTTCAAATTGCTCGCCGCCCAGTTGAGCCTGGAGTGAGTCAAGCGTCGGCATTTCCTCACGGCAGGGTGCGCACCAGGTCGCCCAGATATTGAGCAAAATCGCCTTACCCTTAAAGTCAGCCAGTGTCAGCGGCCTGCCGTCTTCGTCCTCAAAAGCCAGCTCGGGCAGAGTGCGAGGGGACTCCCAGATCAGGAAACCCTGGGGCCCCACCGACTTCGGAACCTTCCCTGCAGCCATAACTTGAGCGGCTATGGAAATAGCAAGCGCGAAAAGGACTACGGCGATTCCCCGGGCGGCAGATATGCGCTGGTGACTCATTGGACATTACTCCTGATTACAGTGGTCGGTTTGTTGCCGGCATGGTGCCCCACGCGTTACTCACTCTGTAACAGCTCTTCAATTCGCCCGTGCAGTCGGCCCCAGAACCCATCATCGGCTGCCGCGTTGGGGCCTTTGGCAATGGCCGTCAGGTAGGTCTCCAGGTGTTCAGGCTTGAATTTCAATCCATGGAACCGGGCCCGCATCTGCCCTTCCGGGTCAATCACGTGGGTTACCACACCATGGACCTGTACACCCTCACCCGTATCCCTGAACTGAACGCCGTAGGCTTTAGCAAGTTCTGGTGTCAGTTCAGGTGGTTCCATCCTGGCTCGGTAGAGGAATTGCCAGTTGCGGGGATTCAGATCGAAATTCTCGCCGTAGGCACGCATGTTTCTCCGGGTGCCTGCAACATCTTCCCGGTCCGTGGCAATGGTGATGAACACCACCTCTTCACTCAGCCCTTCTTCTTCAACCCCGGTTTGCAACTGCCGGATCAGGTTCATATGCAAAGGGCAGGCCTCGGTACAGCGCGTGTAGAGAAAGTTAAGCACAACGGTTTTGCCGTTTAAGTCGGCAAGGGCAAGGGTATTGCCATCAACGCCTGTAAGATCAAATTCAGGGGCCGGCTGATCCACAAACTGGGCATACCGCTCTTTCTCGTTCAACGAGGCCTCCACATCTTCCATGGAATGGGCCATGGCATTGGTGCTGACCTGGGCAACCATGGCAATCAGCAATTCTGAATACACTGTTCACAGTCATTCTCCATTTGAGTTGTTTTCCGAAGGGAGTCCCGGTTTATTGTGGCTTGATATCGTCCAGATTCAGCGCAACGGGCAGGTCAGCTGGTGCCAGGCAAACGCCCTCGTCACTGCAGGCCTGTACCCGTACCGTCATGTCTAGCTTGCCTGCCTCTTTCAGCGCGGCGGTCTGTTTTTCATCTGGCAGCAGCCG
This sequence comes from Marinobacter sp. UBA5687, assembly GCF_002420325.1. Lineage (NCBI taxonomy): Bacteria > Pseudomonadati > Pseudomonadota > Gammaproteobacteria > Pseudomonadales > Marinobacteraceae > Marinobacter > Marinobacter sp. UBA5687. Next base: position 7,022 of record NZ_DIHV01000007.1, on the reverse strand, counting down.
GATGCTCGCACCGTCGTCGTACACCTCCAGGGCGGTGTCACCCAGCACAATGTCACTGACCCGGCCGCGCGGGTACTCCGTCGGAATATCGAGCGACTGGCCGCCAGCCGAAGACTTGGCGACGGTGGGGATCAGAAACTCCATGGAGGCTGGATTCGCATTCACGTGCCAGCCCGGTTCAATGTCCAGTGTCAGAACGATTTCACCGGTCTCCCCTATCAGGGCTTTGCCGCCTTCCGCAAGATTGAGGCGGACCTTATCGGAAGAATCTGCCAACCCCGTGCGGGCAACTGGCGCCTGGGGGTCGGAACTGGCTTGTTCAGGCTGGGCTGAGCCAGGGGCCTTTCCGGAATTGGTACCGATCAACATGAACGCCGCGATCGCGATCAGAAAAACCGCTATGCCGGTCAGCAATACTTTGGCTTGGGTTGTCATGGTTCATCTCCAGTATCTAGGGTTGTGAATTCTCGGTGCGGTTGATCGCCTCGACCAGGCTGTCGGTATCAAAGAGCCCAGTGAAACGGGCGACAACGGTGCCGTCAGCGTCAAAAATCGCCGCAAAAGGCAAAGCTTGCCCACCCGTCGCGGTTAACAATGCGTCTTTTTCGGGATCGCTTGCTGTCACATCCACCTGAATCGGCACCATGCCGGCCCGCGCTACGGCTTCAGCCACAGCGGGCTCTTTATACACGGTGCGCTCCAGGACCTTGCAGTTGATGCACCAATCGGCAGTGAACTCCAGCAAATACGGCGTGCCACGGGCTTTTGTGTCCGCCAGGAGTTCTGCGGAGTAGGGCTGCCAGACAAGTTCGTCTTCGCCGCTGCCCAACGGAGATGCGAATACCACTGTCACCGCAAGGGCAAGGCCTGTCGCCGTTGCAGTGATCACGCGAACGGCACCGCTCCCCTGAACGAAACGACGGAGACCCCAGACCAGCACCAGCGCCAGCCAGGCCCACCACAGCCAGGGGTATACCGCTTTGGGCACCAGGCTCGCGCTGAAAAAGACGGCGGCGGCCAGCAATATCAGCGCGAGCACTTCACGAATGGCCAGGGTCCAGGGGCCCGCCTTGGGCAACCGGCTCAGCCACTCGGGCCTGAGCATCAGTACCGCGTAGGGCAACGACAGCCCCAGCCCGATACTGCCGAATATCCCCATGATGACCGGTGTCGGCTGGGTAACGGCAAAGGCCAGAACGCCACCGAGGAATGGTCCTGCGCAGGGCGCGGCCAGAATCGCACTCAACAGCCCGGATACATAGGCTTCAAAGTAACGCCGGCCATGCGCCGAGGCGGCGAATGTCGGGACGGGGATGGGCAGATCGAGCCAGGTAATCACCGCAAACCCGACCATTAACGCAACCAGGACGGCCACGAATAGCGTTGACTGGAACAATGTGCCCCAGTTCCACTGCAGCAGTGCGGTCAGGCCGCCCAGCGTCAGGAAAAAGGTGAGTGTTCCGGCCGTGAATGCCAACGCGGCCAGCACCCGATGGGACCTCTGGCCGCCCGCCTCCCGCAGGATGGTCCGGACCTTGATGGGGATCGCGGGCAGCACGCAGGGCGTCAGGTTCAGCAGTAGACCTGCCATAACCGCCATCATGATCTGGCCGGCAATGAGTAATGAGGGCAGCTGATCCATTACTCAGTGACTCCCAGCATCCTGCCGAGCGCTTCCTGGCTGGGCACACCAGTCTGGCCCCGCCATTGTCCGCTCGTGTCCTTGAACAGCAGCCCTGGCGTCCCGCTGAAACCCGCCTCGGCCATCCACTGACCGTGTTGTTCGAGGGCCTGTTGAAGGTCGGCCGGGATCGGAGTGAGTTCAGAAATGCCGCGGCCGTCACCGCTTTTTCCGAAGTTTTCCTCAAACACCTGGAGCGCCGCGGCTCGATCCTCTGCGTTCATGATTGCTGCAGAAAGCCCCAGGCTGGACGGTTTGAGAAACCCAACCATGACCCAGTGCAACCTGACTTTCCCCTCCGCAACCCAATCCCTGGTTTGCTGCCAGAATTTGTGGCAAAAAATGCAGTTGGGATCCGCGAAGATATAGACCTCAGGGGCATCTTTACCGCCCTCGCTCACCAGATGGGGGTCCCGGGAGAGCTGCTCGGCAACCGACGCATACGTCGGCTTCGGTATATAACGAGCGGAATATTCGCTGGTCAGATCGTTGCCATCACTCTCCAGAAGTGCGCCGGAAAAAGTGAGGTCACCGAGACCATAGAGGATTCCGGTTTTCCCGTCGCCGGTCTTTACAACATAGCCGGTCACGCCCTCGGCTGGCGTGGAGAAGCGTTCAGTCACCGTAAAACCGATTCTCTCCTGCAGTGCCTTGATTCCCGGGTCCATTGGTGGTGACGCCGAGGCCAAGGCAGCGAATAAACTCAAAAAAAGTGCCATCGAAAGCTTATGGCAGAGCACGGTCATGCCGCGCACCGGGTATTCCAGATAGAATGACATCACAGATACGTTCCCGTTTTCATGTATTCATCAGTCGATAAAATCACCAGCAAAGCTGCCTACGTGGTGGTCTACCGCGCAAGGCCAAACGACAGGCACTCGAAGCGAAAGCCTCTGGTAATCAAAGGTTCAGGAGACTGTTGATTACTTGGGAGGAAAAGGGTCTGGGCCAGAAAGTACACGGCCGGAATGAGAAGAATAGCCTTTCGGGCAGGGGGAAGATAACAGCACTACAGAGTCTCTAATTGCAGATTTCCCGACATGGGACGTTGAACACGGGCTACTGCAGCTGCCCTCGGCATTGAGCCCGGCGCAGTCATGCATCACCTGGGTGTCTGGCAACATGACACAAGCCTCGGCCATGGGTTCCGCTTCAAAAGAGGTCGCGGCAACTCCCTGTGCAACGGGGAGAAGAGCCACGAGCAGTAGTACTGCCAGTCCCATAAGCCGTGTGGTCATCGCACTGATATCCTGATTACAGAACAGCTAAAACATCTTCCGCGTGGGAAGATAGTCGCCCACTTTAACCTACATTGGCGGAAGTGCAAACAGACACGCTCCATCACCGTATCCGCCAATTCGGCTACCAGAGTAAGATGTTGGCGGCGCACATAAGTTCCTCAGAAGCTTGGGTGTGGGGACTATCCGGGGATAAAACATCCGCTCTCCCTCGAGCCCTCAGTCGAGTGAAAATCATGTTCTTTCACGTTGATCGTTCCCCCCCACTGCCCCCTCATGCAATGATGCAATCAATGGGCAGGTAATATTGTACGGATGGGCATGGCACTGCTCAACCATCTCGCCCAGTACCTTCTCGATTCTCCCCAGTTGGTCGATTTTCTCACGCACGTCCCGCAACTTGTGCTCGGCCAGAGCGCTGGCCTCCTGGCAGTGAGCGCCATCTTCAAGTTGTAGCAGGTCACTGATTTCGACAAGACTGAAGCCCAGCTGCTGAGCCGTTTTCACGAACATTAACCGCTCGATATCAGCTGGACCATAGCGCCTAATACCACCTGGAGGACGTTCCGGCTCCGGTACTAGACGTCGCCGCTGGTAATAGCGGATTGTCTCGACATGGACGTTGGCAGCCTTAGCCAGGCCACCGATGGTCAATGAATTCGCTTTATCCGGCATACCCCTTGACTCCGTAGCTGACTACGGAAGTAATCTTATCTCATCGAATGAAACCATGAAAGGTGTCAGCGTTATGCCGAATTCCAAATCGGGGCGTGTCCCCTTGGCTGCGGGAGGTATTGCGGGCCTTTTGGCTTCGGCCTGCTGTCTCGGACCGCTGGTACTTGTCGCGCTGGGTGTCTCCGGTGCCTGGATGGGCAACCTCACGGCTCTTGAACCTTACCGCCCGATTTTCATCGGCGTTGCATTGGTGGCCATGTTCTTCGCCTGGCGTCGAATCTTCCGGCCAGTGGAACAGTGTCAACCCGGTGAAGTGTGTGCCGTACCACGGGTGCGAACGACTTATAAGGTGATCTTTTGGGCAGTAACGGCACTGATACTGGTCGCCCTGTTGTTTCCCTATGCCCTTCCTCTGTTTTATTGAAAGGAGATTGTCCCATGAAAATGCGCTTTGCCATGACGTTGCTTTTCGCCCTGCTCAGCATGCCCTCGTGGGCCGCCATGCAGACAGTGACGCTTTCAGTTCCGGGGATGACCTGTTCCGCATGCCCCATTACCATCAAGCTGGCCTTGACCAAGGTGGACGGTGTTTCACAAGTCGACGTGAGCTATCCGGATCGAGAAGCCGTGATTACCTTTGACGACACACGAACATCGGTGGAAGCCTTAACCCAGGCAACGGGCGATGTCGGCTATCCCTCCACCCTGAAATCCCTGGAAACGGACAGTAAGTGAGTTGTGATAAAGGACTCCAAGCGCCCTCTGTTACACGCGACTCGGCGCCTGCCGTGACAATGCCCCAGTAATTCAAGGAACTCGGAATGAATAGTGACAAAAACCTGCATATCGCTGTGATTGGTAGCGGCGGCGCAGCCATGGCGGCTGCCCTGAAGGCCGCGGAGCGCGGCGCCCGCATCACCCTGATCGAGCGCGGCATTATTGGTGGTACCTGCGTGAATACCGGCTGCGTGCCGTCGAAAATCATGAGTCGTGCCGCGCATATCGCGCATCTGCGCACGGAGAGCCCATTTGACGGGGGCGTCAGCGCCCAGATACCGAAGGTGGACCGGGCGAACCTGCTTCAGCAACAGCAGACGCGTGTCGAGGAACTGCGCGACGCCAAGTACGAAGGGATTCTGCGCGACCAGACGGCAATCACGGTCCTGAACGGTGAAGCCCGGTTTGTCGATGCCAATAACCTGGTGGTCCAGTTGAACGAGGGCGGCGAGCAGAACGTCCATTTCGATCGCGCCTTTATTGGCACTGGCGCCCGTCCCGCAGAGCCGTCGATACCGGGGCTGGTTCAAGCCGAGTCTGCGAATGATGCCCAAGCAGTGAAAGCGCTGGCGACTGACTCCTCCGGCGCCCTGCTGGTGCTTCGGGATAGCGGCCTGCTTGTTCTTGATGATAAGACTGCCGCCGACATCCCGCTGCCACCGTCCGATTCCGGCGCTCAACCCCGTTCCATGGCAAAGGGCGCGGACGAACGCCTGTACCTGGCAGGGCCAGGCCTTGGCATCTGGCGCTATGAGTATGCTAGCGAGCGCTGGCATTCCCTCAATGACACCCTGCCGGATCTCGGAATCACCGCCATTGCCGCCCACGCCACCCAACCGGAAACGCTCTACGCCTATCTTGGTGAAGGTGGCATGTTCCGATCCAGGGACGGCGGTGGCGAATGGGTGAAGGTTGACGGTGGACCCCGGGAGCCGGTGCAGGCGTTCCTGCACTCGGATATGCCCGGCAGCATGGAAAGTGGCTGGCTGTTCGCGGGCACCACCCGTGGTGTGGCCCGTTCCATGGACTGTTTTTGCTTCTGGGGCGATGCCGGCGAATTGCGAGGGGCGGTGACGGCCATTGATTACGATCCTTCGGCCCCGGAGAACGTCTACGCCGTAATCGAGGGGCAACTTCACCACAGTTCTGACGGCGGCGAAACCTGGGTTGGCCTTGAAATACCCCAGGCAATCACCGCTCTGACATTCTCACCCAAGGAAGGACTCGTGGTGGGCACGGAAAACGGAGACCTGCTTTCGCGGAACGCCTCTGGCGAATGGGTGCCTGTTCATGAATAAGTGGTTTGTCCCGCTGGTCTTGCTCGTTGCCCCGGCCCTTCTGATGGCCGGTGGCGCGCCACCAAACAGCGACAGCTTGCCGACCGAAGTGGCCAAGGGTCGCCAGATCTACGAGCAATACTGCGCCGCCTGCCACGGATGGCAGGGTGAAGGTGCGGCCAACTGGAACAAACCGGATGAGAAAGGCGAAATGCCCCCGCCACCACACGATGAGACCGGCCACACCTGGCGCCACAGTGATGCCATGCTGTTCAGGATGATTGCCGAGGGATGGCGGCATCCCTTCAACAAAACAGATCGGCTGGCTATGCCAGCATTTGAGGACACCCTCACCGACGAGGAAATTCAGTGGGTGATCGAGTACCTGAGAACACTATGGACAGACGACCAGCGCCGCTATCAACAGAACGAAAGTCAGGACATTAACCAGGCCGAGAGCCCCTCCTGACTTCTCACGGATACCAGACAACACTCCTTTAAATCTCGGTAACTCGAAAATGTCGTTGAAGCAGCACTTCAATAAATGGTCATGGTTATTCGGTATAGCCGGTTTCAGTCTGGTGGTCGCTGCAATTTTCGTGTTGCCGCAGTACCTGAAGCCTGATCTGGATGCCGGTGTCACTTTTTACGCCACCGAGGGATGCGCACCTTTTGAAGGTCAGTGTATCGGGCGAAAGGGCGATCAAACCATCACAGTCGGCTTAGGTAATGAAGCCATCGAATCGATGACAGAGATTCCCATTCGTGTGCGTCTCGATAACATGACAGCAGACTCCCTGATCGTGGATTTCGAAGGGCTTGAAATGTACATGGGCGTGGTCCGCACCCAGCTGCTACCGAATGCCCAGGGTGTTTACCAGGGAACCATTACCCTGCCGGAGTGCGGTACCGGCAAGATGCTATGGCGGTCGAGGGTTATCATCGACAACGACCCTTCCAGTGAAGGTATCAAATTTGATTTCTGGGCAGTTTAACGGACTTACAAAACTTAGGGGACTAAATTCCTGATCTTGCAACCTGGGGAATTGGCGCCGCGTTTGCCATCGGCTGGACACCCTGTATAGGCCCCATACTCGGGGCCATATTGGCGCTCAGCTCCACGCATGCCAATGCTGAGGCGGGCATGCTGTATCTGGCGGCGTATTCGTTGGGGTTGGCTCTTCCTTTTCTCGGAACTGCCCTGTTTATTGAACACTTTCGGCAACGAGTACGCTGGTTCAGTCGCTGGAGTAGACTGCTGAGAGCGCTTGCTGGCTTGGTGCTCGTTGTAATGGGAGTAATGGTGCTCACCGGTCGGATGACACTCTTTGCGTCGTGGATGTTGTCGACGTTTCCGGTTCTCGGAAGGCTTGG
>NZ_DIHV01000056.1:3000-12924 GCF_002420325.1 Marinobacter sp. UBA5687 | reverse complement strand
GCGCTGCAGCATTTCCGGGATCGGAATCTTCACCGGACACACTTCGCCACAGGCGCCACACAATGAGGACGCGCTGGGATGATCCGGTACCTTGTGCAGGCCAACCATATGCGGCGTAATAATCTTGCCGATCGGCCCCGGATACACTTCACCATAGGTGTGGCCACCCACACGGGTATAGACCGGGCAGTGGTTCATGCACGCACCGCAGCGGATACAGTTCAACGTCTGGCGCAGTTGGGCATCGGCGAAAGCACCGCTGCGGCCATTGTCCAGCAGCACCAGATGCACTTCTTCCGGACCATCCAGCTCATCCGCCTTGCGCGGGCCGGAAATCATGTTCACGTAAGTGGTGATCGGCTGGCCCAATGCGGAGCGGGTCAGCAGCGACAACAGAGGCACCACGTCCCGCAGGTTCTCCACCACTTTTTCGATACCGGTAACAGCAATGTGCACCGGTGGCGCCGTGGTACTCATGCGGCCATTGCCTTCGTTTTCCACCAGCAGCAAGGTACCGGTTTCGGCAATGGCGAAGTTCACGCCGGAGACCCCGACATCCGCTTCAAGGAATTTCTGGCGCAGGGTGCGGCGACCAATCTGGATCAGTTCGTTCACATCCTCGGTCTCATCCACGCCCAGTTTGTCGTGGAACAGTTTAGAGACCTGAAAGCGGTTCTTGTGAATCGCCGGCATGATGATGTGGGAGGGCTTTTCGCCATCCAGCTGGACGATGTACTCACCCATGTCCGACTCCAGGCACTCGATGTTGCGTTCAGCCAGGTAGTCGTTCATTTCCATTTCTTCGCTGACCATGGATTTACCCTTCACCACCTGAGAGCCCTGCTTCGCCTCAATGATGGAGTGGACAATCCGGTTGGCCTCTTCGGTAGTCTCGGCCCAGTGAACCTTGACACCGTTGTCGGTCAGCTTCGATTCCAGCTGCTCAAGCAAATCCGGCAACCGGGACAGCGCCCGGGCCTTGATATGGTTGCCGAGTTCCCGCAGGCCTTCACGCTCTTCCTCGTCCGGAAAAGCATCGGCCCGCTTTTTCATCAGCGAGTCCATAGCGACCCGGAAGTTGGTGCGCAGCTGGTCGTCGGCCAGGGCGCCCACCGCGCGGCCACGGAAGCTATCGGTGAGCTCTTTTACCGGTATACGCTGGCTCATGGTTTCACCTCTCCGCTCACCCGCTCCCATAGAAAGCTGGCCAGATGCCGGCCCCGGAACGTCTGTTTCTGTTTTTCCAGGGAGCCGTTGATGTTGAGCAGGCAGCCGCCATCGGCGGTCACCATTTCCGCTGCACCGGATTCCCGCAACGAACGGGTTTTGTCGAGTACCATGGCACCGGACACTTCCGGCATGCGCACGGAGAAGGTGCCGCCAAAGCCGCAACATTCGCTTTCATGATCGTGGTCCAGCCGCTCGACGTTCGCCAGCTTACCCAGCAACTCCCTGGCGTGCAGGTGGGTGTTCATTTCCCGGCGGGCGGAACAGGAAGTGTGCAGGGCAATCTGCGTGGACTGGCCGAGATCCTGCCAGTCCACCTTGCATACATGCAGCAGAAACTCGGTCAGCTCGAAGGTGCGTTCAGCCAGGCTTTCGACACGTTTGAGGGTATCCGGTTCTTCTGCAAAGACTTCCCGGTAATGCTGCCGAAACATGCCGGCACAGGAGCCGGAGGGCACCACCACGGGCAAACCATTATCGAGCAGATTGAGCTGTGCCCGCGCAACCTCCCGGGCCTCGTTCACGTAGCCGGAGGTCCAGGCCGGTTGGCCGCAGCAGGATTGCTCCTGCGGAAAGTGCACTCGAATGCCTTCCCGTTCCAGCAGGCGGATGGCATCCAGGCCGGCCTCGGGAAAGAACAGGTCCACCACGCAGGTGCCGAACAGCGTAACCTCGGCCGGCTTGGCCGGATACGTTCGTGGCTTGGGGCGTTCAGGAGCCACGCGGGTGGCATTGGGGGCGGCGTCGTAGAACAGCTCACTCATCAGTCATTGCCTCCGGGCGGTCCGGCCGGCAGCCGGCCACCCGTTGTGGTTATCCCAGTGTTATCAGTTCAGCAGCGGGTCCGTCAGCCCCAGACCGTAGGCGGCCAGAAGCGCAATCGAACCGGTCATCACCAGGTAGTATAGGGTCGGCCACACCGTCTTGCGCAGTGTCTGACCTTCACGGCCCAGCAACCCGACCGTAGCAGATGCTGCCACCACGTTATGGATGGCCACCATATTGCCTGCCGCAGCACCCACGGCCTGCACCGCCACCATCAGTGCGGTGGACAAACCAAGGCTCTCGGCAACGCCAAACTGGAACTGGCTGAACATCATGTTGGAGACCGTGTTGGAACCGGCCAGGAACGCACCGAGCGCACCCACCGTGGGGGCCAGCAACGGGTAAATGCCGCCAACCGCATCGGCAGCCCAGGTGGCCATGGCCAGCGGCATGCTCGGCAGGTCCGACAGGTTAACGCCGGAGTTGATCAGTATCCGCACCATAGGCACGGTGAACAGCAGCACGAAACCAGCACTGAGCAATACGCCACCGGATTCTTTCACCGCTGAATTCAGCGCTTTCAGGTTCATCCGGTGGATGAAGAAGGTCGCCAGCACTACCATCACCAGAATACCGCCCGGCAGGTAAAGTGGCTGGATCCCGGCATTAATACCTGCTTCTCCCAGAATGTTGGAGAACGACACGCCAACGCTGGTGAAAGCTTGCTTGATCGGCTCAACGGTGCGGCTCAGAACCAGTACCACGCCAACCAGCACGTAGGGTACCCACGCCCGGAAACCGCTCATCGGTTTGGCGGCGATGTCTTCCAGTTTCATCTCAATGCTGCCCAGCCACTCACTGGGCCAGTCTTTGCTGTCGGCAAAACCCCAGGTCCGCTTCGGAATCAGGAAGCCTTTTTTGGCGGCAGTGGTCACAATCGCCAGACCAATCAGGCCACCCAGCAGAGACGGGAACTCCGGCCCCAGAATCACCCCGGTCAGGGCGTAGGGAACGACAAACGAGATGCCGGCAAACAACGCAAATGGCAGGACCTCCAGCCCCTCTTTCCAGCTTTTGTTCTTGCCGAAGAAGCGGGTCATCATCGTCACCATCAGTACCGGCATAACGACACCGACAATGGCGTGGGTGATGGCCACTTCCGAGGTGATCAGCTGCAGGTAGGTATCCCAGTTGGAGCCCAGGGCTTCCAGTCGCTCGGTAATGCTGGCCCGATCCAGACCCGTTGTCACTCCCACCACAATCGGTGTACCTACAGCACCAAAGGATACCGGCGTGCTCTGTACCATCATGCCCAGCATGACGGCAGCCATGGCCGGAAAACCGACCGCAACCAGCAGGGGCGCGGCGATGGCCGCTGGCGTACCAAAGCCAGAGGCACCTTCGATAAAGCTGCCGAACAGCCAGACAATGATGATGGCCTGAATGCGGCGATCCGGGGTGATGTTGGTAAAGCCAGCCCGAATCGTGGTGATGGCACCGGAATGTTTCAGGGTGTTCAGCAGCAATATCGCGCCGAAGATTATCCACAGCAGGCCAATCGTAATCACCAGCCCTTGCAGGGTGGAGGCGAGGATACGGTTCAGGGTCATATCCCAGGCGCCGTAGCCGATCAGCGCGGTGACCAGAAATACCACGGGCATGGCATGGCGGGCGGGCCAACGCATGCCAATCAGCAGCACTCCAGCCAGGAGAATGGGCGTAAACGCCAATAGGGCGAGCAATCCGGACGACATTATGTTCTCCAGGGTCTTGTTGTTGGATTCTGTTTTTGGATAATTGGTATTACCAATTTACAAACCTGTGCCGAGTACGTTATTTGAGCAGGCCTTGTGGTGTCAAAACCGCCCACTCATACATTAGTCGTATTGCCTTGAAGTTTTGTTGTAAAAACAAGCGTAGACGCAGGTAAGATTTATTGGTATGACCAATTTTTAGACACACAAGTGAGGCATCATGCCCATCAATCAGATTGCTCCCAAGCGGCTGGCCGACACCATTGTCGAGCAGCTGGAGACCATGATTCTGGAAGGAACCCTGGAGCCGGGGCAGCGCCTGCCGCCGGAACGGGTACTGGCGGAGCAATTCGGCGTATCCCGCCCGTCACTCAGAGAAGCCGTGCAGCGCCTGGCGGCCAAAGGCCTGCTGAAAAGCCGCCAGGGCGGCGGCAATTATGTGGCGGAGAATCTGGGAAGCAGCTTCAGCGACCCACTCATCCCGCTACTGGAAAAGCACCCGGAAGCACACCGGGATTTGCTCGAGTTCCGTCGCACACTGGAGGGCGACTGTGCCTTCTACGCGGCCCTGCGCGCCACGGAAGTGGATCTGGCACGGCTGGGCAAAGCCTGGGAAGAGCTCCACGCCTGCTACCAGAATTCCACTGCCCACAATCTGGAAGAAGAAGGGGCTGCCGATGCCCGCTTCCACATGGCTATTGCTGAAGCCAGTCACAACGTGGTGCTGCTGCACACCATGCGCAACCTGTTCAGCATGCTCAAGAACAACATTGTCACCAACATCGGTGGCATGTACTCCCGCGAGGTTCAGACCCGCCAGGGCCTGATGGACCAGCACCAGAAGCTGTATAACGCCATCGTTGAAGGCCGGGAAGAAGACGCCAGGGCCATCGCCGGGGAACACATACAGTTTGTGCAGCAAACCATATCGGAACGCAGCGAAACCGCGCGACGGCGTGAACGGGCGTTGAGAAGGGAAGGGAGCGGCGAACACCGGGCTCCATAAAAAAGCCGGGGCAAGCCCCGGCATAAGCAATCACACGATGCATCAACACAATGCATGTCGTCCTGATGAGCCTTCACACTAACCGGAAGAGATGACGCTTGTGTGACAGGGCACGCTAATCCGGCAACTTCTCCCAGATTGTGAGCTCCGAAAAACTGTGCTGGAACTTGTTGCGGGTCTCCCGGATCACGAAGGGCAGGCTCCGGGGCTCTGCCAGCAAGCGGAAACGGGGGGATAACGCCGCCTTGAGCCCATCCAGGGTGGTGAATGGCTCACCGTCTTTCAGGAAACCACCGAGCCAGTCCTGCCTGGGCGTGTACTCCTCCAGCCAGGTATAGGGTGAAGCAATCACCAGCAGCCCCAGCGCATTGATACGCTCATGGATCTGTTCCAGAAACAGGCATGGGTTGTAGAGACGGTCAATCAGGTTGCCGGCCAGCACCAGATCGTAGTCCCGGTAATCAGCGCCGAGATTGCAGGCATCGCCCTGATGGAACGCCACGCGGCGGGCAGCCTCAGTCAGACCCAGGGCTGCCAGTGACCGCTCCTGGTAGCTGACCAGCTCGCCCTCTTCGGGCCGCGCATACCGCGCAACCCCCTCCCGCACCACCTCACGGCATTTGCCGATAAAGGTTTCCGAATAATCGACCCCATCGACATGGTCAAACTGGCGGGCCAGCTCCAGCGAGGTACGTCCTACCGCACAACCGATATCCAACGCCCGGCAGGTGGCGCGGCCATCCAGCGCTCCAAGCGCGGCATCGGCCAGTTCTTTCGCGAAGTTGGCTTCACCATGCCAGCTTTCACCGAAGTGAAACTCCAGATACTGGGCCAGGGTGGTGTTGCTTTCGTAGTAGCCGGACGGCTCATTCATGATTGTCTCCTGGCGCCGACAGGCCTTTCCCTTGTTCCGTCGACCTTGGGTAAAACGGTTGTACCAACGGCGCAAGCCCTTTGGCATCATCTATGAACAGTTGCAGGTGCGGGAAAGGTATTTCAATGTCCGCTTCGTCCAGGGCCTCTTTAATCTTCTCAAGCACATCAGCCATAATTCTGGGCTGAACCTCCAGATTGTCCGGTGTAATCCAGATCTTGACCTCCAGATCGACTGAAGAGTTGCCCAGGGTCTTGACCACCACTCGCGGCTCCATACCCGGCCCCTGCAAGACTTCAGAGTGCGCCAGCAGAACCGGCATTATCACGTCCCGCGCTGCCCTGGCAGACTCCTTGTAGGCAATGCCAACTGGAATGTTCAGGCGCGTCGCCCCTTCGGCGCTGTAATTGATGATCTCCGAGGACGCCACGTTATCGTTCGGGATCATGGTAAAGATATTGTCCCGGGTACGCAGCCAGGTGGTCCGCAGGGCGATCTTCACCACCTTACCATCCTGGCCGTTGATGGTGACCCAATCGCCAATCCGGAAGGGGCGCTCAATCAGCAACGTAATACCCGCAATAAAGTTCGACAGCGTGGACTGGGCCGCAAACCCGACGGCAATCCCCACGATCCCCAGACCCGCGACGATGGAGACCACATCGAAACCGAACTGGGACAGCACCGTAACGGCCGCGAAGGTAACGGTGAGCACCGAGAACAGATTCTCGACCAATTGGCGGATAGAGGGTTCCAGACGGTAGCGATTCATCGTCTCCCGCAGCAGACGACCAATCGCCAGCCAGCCCACAAAAAAGCCCAACGCCATCAGGCCCGCCCTGGCCATGCCCTTCAACAGCTCCGGCGAGGCCTCGAATTGCGCCATAATCACCAGCAATCCGCCCAGCCCGAACAGATAACGGATGCCAGTGCGCAACTGACCAAACCAGGGCTTCGAGCTGCGTCGGCTGCCGACGACAAGGCGTATCAGGCTGATCAGAATGGCATAGACCAGCAACAGAATGCCGAGGTAGATCACCGAAATCAGCAGTTGACTGAGAACATGCCCGGCCAGGGCCACCCAATCGGTCTGTCCGCCCGCGAGAGCGTCCAGGGTAGCCGAGAGATTCTGTGCTATCTGGCTTCGTACGGATTCAAACAGGGCTTCTGCCATAGGGCATCCTTTTCCAAACACTGCATACTACACCCGGAGCGGTGAACAACCTTTGCCTTCAGAATAGACTGCTATCCGCAAACCGGCCGGGGATTACAGAACCGATTCCAGGGCCTGAATCAACCGGGCATCTTCGGGACGCACCTGGCTCGGGAAACGGGCTGCCACCTTACCCTCACGATCGATCACATACTTGGTGAAGTTCCAGCTTGGCGGCTGGCTCTGGCGATTGATTTCCTGAAACACCGGATTGGCCTGCTCACCGGTCACTGCGCTCGGCGCGAGCATGGTAAAACTCACACCAAAGTTCACAAAACAGACCTTCGCGGCTTCTTCTTCGGAATCCGCCTCTTGCCGGAAGTCATCACTGGCAAATCCCACGACCGTCAGCCCCCGATCCTTGTACCGCTGGTGCAAGGCCTCCAGGCCTTCAAACTGACCGGTATAACCACAACGGCTGGCTGTGTTCACCACCAGCATCGGCTTGCCAGCAGCCACCTCGCACAGATTCACCGAATCCCGGGAGTGCAGCTTGCGCTGCTCGTGGCCCAGGAAATCCGGGCAATCCCGGGCAACGGCAGGCACCGTCAACCCTAACAGTAAAAGCACACTCACACACTTCAAGACTGTCCAACGCATCATCGGTCCTCCTGTCGACACATCCCCTGTATACGCACTGGATTACCAAACTGCTCAGGCGCGTTGTCCACATTGACACAAACCGGCAAAGCATCCTTCACAAAACTCTCATGTCATCGTCACACAGCACGGTCAGATTGTGGTGTCAAAACACACAACATAACCGAAACAAGGACAGTACCATGACGATGAAACCAACGCTGCTGGCAGCCGCCATCGGCGGCCTTCTGGCTTCGACAACACAGGCATCGCTGGTCATCAGCGAGTATGTCGAAGGCTCCAGCAACAACAAAGCCATTGAACTGCTCAACACCGGCGACGCCGTGGTGGATCTTGCCCCCTGGGAGCTGCAGGTTTTCTTCAACGGCAGCGCCAACCCCGGGCAAACCTTCAACCTGGAAGGTTCGATTGCTCCGGGCAGCAACTTCGTTTTCGCGCATAGCGATGCTGACCCGGCCATTCTCGCTGTGGCGGATCAAACCACCGGAGCCGGGCTGTTCAACGGTGATGACGCTGTCCTGCTCCTGAACGGCGGCACGGTTGCCGACAGTATCGGCCAGGTCGGCACAGACCCCGGCAGCTACTGGGGGTCCGGGGATACCCGCACCCAGGATCGCACTCTGCGCCGCCGTGCAGGCACCCTGGCCGATACCGATGCCTACGACGATTACGACCCGGCCACGGTCTTTGACGGCTTTCCCCTGAACAGCTTCGACGATCTCGGCGTCGCCGGCAACGATGACGATAACCCGGACCAGCCACCGACTGCGCCGGATCTGACCTGTGGCGCTCCCGCCACCCGCATTTCGGACATTCAGGGCGAAGGCGATATCAGCCCGGTTGCCGGCCAGCACGTGGTAATCGAGGCCGTGGTTACGGCCGCCTTCAACACCAACGATGGCCTTGGCGGCATCTTTGTGGAGGAAGAAGCCTCAGACCGCGACGACAACCCTGCCACCTCCGAAGGCCTGTTTGTCTATGCGCCAACTCTGAACGCCGAGCCCGGCCAGCGCCTGCGGCTTGCCGGTGAAGTGACCGAATACGACGGCCTGACCGAATTGACCAACCTGAGCGGTACCGAAAACTGTGGCACCTCGGAGCTTCCACCACCGACGAATATTTCACTGCCCTGGGCCGATGCAACAGCTCCGGAAGCCTTTGAAGCCATGCGAGTAAAATTCAGCGCGCCTCTTGTGGTGAACGACAACTACGACCTGGGCCGTTACGGCAGCCTGACCCTCGGGAGCGGTCGCCACTTTATCCCCACCAGTATCGCTGAGCCCGGAGCGGATGCCGCACTGGTGGCTGATCTGAATGCGCTGGACCGGATTATCCTGGACGACGCCAGTAACCGCCAGAACCCGGCCATCGTGCCCTACCCGACACCGCAACTGAGCGCCAGCCAGACCGTGCGCGCTGGCGACACCGTTCAGGATCTTGCCGGCGTTCTCGACTACCGTTTTTCGGAATGGCGTCTGCAGCCGACCGCCAGCCCGTCCTTCAGCCAGACCAATGCACGCAAAGCCGAGCCCGGGCTTGAGGATCGAGGCAACCTGGTGGTGGCTTCTTTCAACGTGCTGAACTTCTTCAACGGTGACGGCATGGGTGGCGGATTCCCGACGGCGCGGGGCGCATACAACCCGGCAGAACTGGCCCGCCAGACCGAGAAGCTGGTCAGTGCCCTGGTCGCCCTTGATGCCGACATCATCGGCCTGATGGAAATCGAGAATGACGGCTACGGCCAGACCAGTGCCATTGCCGAACTTGCCGGGGCCCTGGGTTCCGAATGGCAGTGGGTCGACCCCGGCCTGGCACAACTGGGTAATGATGACATTGCCGTTGGCCTGCTGTACCGCGCCGACCGTGTCGAGATCGTTGGCACCGCCGCCACTCTGAGCGCGGCTCCTTTTGATCAGTTGAACCGCCAGCCCCTGGCACAGACCTTCCGGCTGAAGGATTCAGACGATGGCGTCACCATTGCCGTCAACCACTTCAAGTCCAAAGGCTGCGGCAGTGCCGAAGGCAGCAACGCTGACCAGAACGATGGTCAGGGCTGCTGGAATCCAGTACGGACCCAGGCCGCCCAGGCGCTGGCATCCTGGCTGGCAGACGATGCCACCGGAACCGACGAACCGGATGTGTTAATCATCGGCGACCTCAACGCCTACGCGAAAGAGGACCCCATTCGCGCCCTGGCCAATGCTGGATATACCGATCTACTGGCGACCTACGTTGGCGAGCAGGCGTATTCCTACGTGTTCTATGGCCAGGCCGGCTATCTGGACCACGCTCTGGCCAATACCGCCCTGGCCGGCAAAATTGCCGACACCACCGTCTGGCCGATCAATGCCGACGAGCCCAGAGCCCTGGACTACAACACCGAGTTCAAGACCCCGGAGCAGCAGGCCAGCTTCTACGCACCGGACGCTTACCGGGCCTCTGACCATGACCCTGTGATCGTTGCCCTGAATCTCGATACCAGAAC
>NZ_DIHV01000056.1:0-2676 GCF_002420325.1 Marinobacter sp. UBA5687 | reverse complement strand
GCAGACCGCGCCGACCTGAACGGCGATGGCCGCGTTAACGGCCGGGACCTGTCGCGCCTGGTGCTGGCGATACTGTTAGGCAAAGCCACGGCTCCGGCTTACGACATTGACGGTGACGGGCGAATCAGCCATCACGACCTGATCGCCCTGATTCGCGTGCTGACCAGCCGCTAACCCCCACAACGGAGATAGAGTAATGATTCGACAAGGACTCTGGCTGGCAATCCCGCTGATTGCCCTGACCGGCTGTAACAGTGATAACGACGACGCGCCCGCAACGGAAACCGAGCGCTTTACCGTTAACATCTTGCATATCAACGACCACCACTCCCATCTGGAAGCGGGCTCACAGTCCCTGGATATCGCTGGTGAAGAAACCGAATTCAGCGCCGGCGGCTTCCCCCGGGTGATCGCCAAGATCAACGAACGAACCGCCGAACTGGACAATGTACTGAAGCTGCATGCCGGAGATGCCATGACCGGCACCCTGTACTTCACCTCCTTCGAAGGTGAGGCCGATGCCGAGCTGATGAACCAGGTGTGTTTTGATGCCTTTGCCCTGGGCAATCACGAGTTTGATCGTGGTGATGAAGGACTGGTGAAGTTCCTCGACTACCTGGCGGCAGGCAGCTGTAACACGGCGGTTCTCGCGGCCAACGTCAAACCGGCCATCGGCACCCCATTGGCCCCGGTGGCCCAGGACGATTACATTCAGCCGTACACCATCAAGAACATCGATGGCCAGCAGGTGGCCATCATCGGCATCGACATCGCCAACAAAACCCGCAACAGCTCAAGCCCGCTGGCAAGCACTGAGTTTCTGGACGAAACCGAAACCGCCCAGGCCATGATTGATGAGCTGAACGACCAGGGCATCGACAAGATCATCCTGCTGACCCACTACCAGTATGCCAACGATCTGGCACTGGCCGAGCGCCTGTCTGGAGTGGATGTCATTATCGGCGGAGATTCCCACACCCTGCTTGGCAACTTTGACGCCTACGGCCTGAGTGCCTCCGGCCCCTACCCCACCGAAGTGACCAATGCCGACGGCGACAAAGTGTGCGTGGCCCAGGCCTGGCAGTATTCGCGTGTGCTGGGTGAACTGAGCGTGACCTGGGAGAACAATGGCACTGTTTCCTCCTGCTCCGGAACGCCACACCTGCTCCTGGGCAACCCCATCATCCGTGATGACGGCACCGACGATGGCTACCAACCCCAAGGCGAGGAACTGGCCGCCATTCGGGCAGCCATCGAGGCGGACCCGCAACTCAGCCTTGTGACGGACGACCCGACCGGCGCTCAAACCCTGGCCACGTACGCCAACCAGTTGGACAGCTTCCGCAATCAGGTCATCGGTACCGCATCCGAGGACCTGTGCCTGGCCCGAATTCCCGGCCGGCCATACGGCGATGACACCTGCGCCAACGAAGACCCGAACCGTGGGGGGGATATCCCGAACCTGGTGGCTCAGGCCTTCCTGTTCCAGAGCAAGAATGCCGATGTTTCGATCCAGAACGCCGGCGGCGTTCGCACCGACATTCTGGCCGGCGATATCACCATTGGTGATGCCTACAACCTGCTGCCGTTTGCCAATACCCTTACCGATCTGACCATGACCGGAGCAGAAATCAGACAGGTGCTGAATGAAGCAGTGGATTTCGCCCACGTTGAAGGCGGCTCCACGGGTGCCTACCCCTATGCCGCCGGTCTGCGCTGGACCGTCGACATGACCAGGCCTGCTGGCGAACGCCTTTACGACATCGAAGTTCGGCCCCGGAGTGAAACCACCTGGCGCGCTCTGACCGACGCTGAAACCCTGAACGTCGTCACCAACAGCTTCACCGCGGCTGGCCGTGACGGCTACCTGACCTTCGGAACCGTCAGCGAGGATGGCCGAGCCACGGATACCTTTCTGGACTATGCCCAATCCTTCGTCGATTACGTCAAGGAAGAGCTAACCCTCAGCAAGCCCGTCCAGGGCGAGTACTCCACTCAGATGTACACGCCAGCACCGTAACGAGTGCTTGCAGGAGCATCCGGCACTAACGGATGCTCCTGCCCCTCCTGTCATTACCCTTGAAGAAACCGTCCGCTGGCGTCATTGTGAAACGCTGAACACCGTTGTTTCTTCACAGGTACCGGAACCCCATGTCCAGAACACCCGATTACTCCCTGCTCGAACTGGCCTCCGTGCGCGAGGGCGACTCCGTAGCAACGACACTGGCCAACAGCGTGCGTTACGCCCAGCATGCGGAGGCACTTGGCTTCAAGCGTTTCTGGCTGGCAGAGCACCACAATATGGAAGGGATTTCCAGTTCCGCCACCTCGGTATTGGTGGGGCACATCGCTGGCAAAACCGGGAGTATCCGGGTGGGCTCCGGCGGTGTCATGCTGCCGAACCATCCACCGCTGGTGATTGCCGAGCAATTCGGCACTCTGGAATGCCTCTATCCGGGTCGAATCGATCTCGGCCTTGGCCGCGCGCCGGGCACCGATCCGGTCACCGCCCGGGCACTGCGACGGGATGGTCTGGGCGCCGAGCAATTCCCGCAAGACGTAGCCCGTCTGCAGAACCTGCTGGGGCCGCTACAACCAGGCCAACCGGTGAAAGCCATTCCCGGCGCCGGCACCAATGTCCCCATCTGGCTGCTGGGCTCCAGCCTGTACAGCGCT
>NZ_DIHV01000020.1:0-14475 GCF_002420325.1 Marinobacter sp. UBA5687 | reverse complement strand
TTGCCTGAATGGCAAGACGATAGCCCTGGCGAGTCGGGGCTATCGTGTCTTATCGGGTGGATTAAGTGACGGCTGCTCAGAAATTATACTGGGCCGCAAACATCAGACGATTGGCGTCACCTTCTTCGCCGTTTACCTTCTTGACTTCATAGCGTCCGTACTCCGCACCCAGTGTTACGCTTTTCAATGGACTCCACTTATAGGTGATGAAAGCGTTGGTGTTGCGCTCGTGCTTATCTGCCACATTCAGCCCGTCTTCCTTGGCGTCATCCCAATCCATTGACGTCAGGCCATAGACCACGCTTAGCGCCCCTGGTCCGACTTTGAACGTTGCGCCCAGGTTCGCCCCGTATCCTGCAATGGTCTCAACGGAGTCCCCGTTCAGGTAGGCATCCTCACCGTAGTAGTTGGTGCCAGAGCGCCACAGGTAGCCGTTGGCCCCGTCAGTGTAGTTAAGGTTGCCCTGAATACTCAGATCGTCGGTCAACTGATATCTGGCCGCACCGAAGACCGCGAAGCCGAGCGCCGAATCGTCTGTATCTCCATCATCATAGCCAACTTCCTGGATGAGGGCGGCAGTGGAATACTTCAGTGCTCCGGCACCGGATTCGTAACGCGCGGTCAGTGTTGGCAGGCCGTTTTTAGAGGCTTCGTCCAGAATTTTGGACTTCGGGTCTTCTAAAGCAACGGAAAAACCGCCGGTGGTATAGCGAACCTGTGCGGTCCGGTTATAGAGTCCGGCATTGCCTGCGACCCCGTCCATCTCCAGGACTGATGTGTTGCCCACAAAGCTGTTGTAGTTAGACCAGGTGCGCCCGAGAGTCCAGTTTTTGTACTGACCGTAGGCGTGACGGAGACGCAGCTGACCGCCGCTGGCGCCACCGCGGAAATCGCCTTCAAGGTTAATCTTCAGGCCACTGGAGAGCTTCGTGGTGATGCCCAGGCGGGACTGAACGGCGTCAGCGCCAAAATAGCCACTGGCTTCGCTATCTTCGGCAGCACCGGTGTTGACCTGGCTGAAGTCACCAGAACGGGTTCCGGTGTTTTTGCTGATGTCTTCATTAATGTCATACGACGCATTCAGGCGCGCATAACCGTAGATGTCGACGGTGGCGTCTTCAGTCTTGAATTCAATCGAAGAGGCGGGGTTGGCCATGCCCATCATGAGTGCCCCGGACATTACTGTGATCGAGACGGAGAGCTAGTTCTTTGTCATCGCTTATGCCTTTTCTGTGTTGTTTTTGCTGTTTTTCAGGGGGCTGGGTCAGGAAAGGGCATCCCGGTGGCCCAGTCTCACCTGGGCCGGCAAGCTATCAATGACAAACCGTTCGCACAATTATCTAATTTGAATAAATAATATATCCAGATTGTATGGCCTTGAGTCTATTCCTCAGCAACCCCGAAGTGGCTTGGTGCGTTCAGCCCATCGAGGCTGTTCTCGTCAAACAGCGCGCGGCCTTTCCATATTCCCTGTTTCACCTGCAGCGTCACCTGTTTCATGACCGTTTCGGCGAGCTTTAGCGTGGCAAGTGTCGGAGGCAGATCTCTGGGAGTGACGATTGACAGTGAGCGGAAGAGTGTCGGGTTGGTAATTGGAATTGCGATAACCTCGTCGCGCTCCAGCATTTCGTGGACGGAGGCATAGGACAGAACAGTGTACCCGAGGCCACGCCTTACAAGGTCTGTCATCAGCGGCCAGGCGTTGACCTCCATCGCCAAGCGCAGCTTTTGCTGAAGCTTCATCGCCTCGCGCTCCATGAGTTCCCGAAGGCCGTGCTTTTCCTCCGGCATGATAAGAGGCAGATCCAGCACTTCGCTCAGCGACACACTGTCGCGACCGGACAGGGGGCTTGCGGGGTTGGCAATCAGGTAGAACCGTTCCTCCATAAGCGGTGTGTAGTGGAGGTGTTTCTGCTTGCTGTAGCTGTACGTGATTGCAAGGTCGACCCGGTGCTGGGCAACAAGTTGCTGCAACGTGCCACTCATTGCTGATTTTACAGCCAGCGAAACCTGCGGATAAGACTGGCGGAATTCCTCAATGATGCCTCCGGAGAAGCTATAAGCTGCCGTTGGAAGAATGCCGAGAACCACCTGGCCAGTCACCTCGCCGGCAATGGCCGAGACTGAGGCCTGGGTTCGCTCGAGATCCTGAAGTATGGCTTGAGCTTTCTGATACAGAAGTTCCCCGGCAGGCGTCAGGACAACGCCGCGACCGTGTCGGACAAAAACCTGGACGTTCAGTGCTTCTTCCATCAGACGTATCTGGCGGCTCAGGGCAGGCTGAGCAATGAAGAGCTTTTCAGACGCCCGGCTGAAACTGCCGGTATTGGCAATGGTGAGAAACGTGTTCAGCTGTCGAAAATCGATCTTTATCTGAAGCGCCATGGCTTGCCCTTGAAGGTCGTAATGAGTGGCTTCTGAAAGTATAACCGAATTAGATAGGTCATATAAAAAGCATATAATAGTGGTATTCATTGGCCGATGTTAAGGTGCTGCCCATAGAATGAGTTCCGGCGAGGCCCTGGCATCATGAGCGACGTGAATCGACAAACAGAGAACGAAGGACTGAGTGGTTTCAGAGACGTCCTTGGCTTTTCTCTTGTGGAGTGGCGTCAGGGCAACGCGGTCATCGAAGCACCCGTCTCCAGTCAGCATATGAATCGGAATGGTTACGTGCACGGAGGCGTTGTCAGCGCACTTCTTGACTGTGCCGCGGGGTTGGCCGGGACATATTGCGAAATCGACGGCCATATTCGTCGTTGCAGTACGATTTCCCTGAATACGCAGTTCATGGCGCCTGTCCAGAGTGGCGTTATGGTCGCCTCTGCCCGTCAGCTAAGTCGCGGTAGAAAAATCTTCTTTGTTGAAGCGTCGGTAACCTGCGATGGCGTTCTGATTGCAACCGCCCAGGGATCCTTTCGTTACATCCTCGGAGGCGAACACCCACAGGGTGTTCCGGCACAATGAAATCGAGGCAACCAAAGGACAGGAACTGTGGTTGAGGTTCCGTTGTTCGCCTCACTGCGCTCTGTACTCGGGTATACCGCTCTGGTGTCAGCGGCGGCGGTATTCCTTCCCGGGCATAGCCAATTAACTGCGGGTCTCGCGATCCTGGTCATAGCCCTGGGATGGGAAACCTTACGTCCGATTGCGCGGGTGATTGCGTCGTCGGTTGTCTGTGTTCTGCTTTTGGCCGGAATCTACAATGGCCAGGTCCTGAGCAATGCCTTCGACGGGATGGCCGCCATTACCGGGCTGGTCCTTTCGGTTATGTTTTTGTCCTCCGTGCTTGGTAAATCCCGGGATCTTGAGGTGATATCACGAAGCCTTTTCCGGGGGCAGTCGCTGGTCCGCTATCTGGGGCTGAGTATCGGGACAAGTACTCTTTCTGTTCCCTTGAACTTTGGTTCTATCGGCCTGGTAGCGCCAATGATTGGTAGCCGGATTCGCAACGGGGGAGAGTCGATGGCAACCCGGAACGCCGCCCGGGCCGTTATTCGAGGGTTCGGAGCCTCGCCCATGGGCTCGCCATTGTCCGTGGCCGTGGTCATGACTGTTACGCTTCTTCCCGGTCTCGAGAGCTGGGATCTACTGGCGTGGAGTGTGCCTTTTGCATTGCTTTACCTCACCGTCGGCGCTTGTTTTCGGGAGAAAGAAATCTCGGATGAACCTGAGCCTTTTTCGCCACAAGACAGGCCGGAACCGCAGGCAAAGGTTGTCGGATCCTGGCTCCGGTTTTTGGGGCTCGCCCTTCTGATTTCGGGTTCTTCTTTCGTGTTGAACGCCTGGTTTGGATACCGGTATTCGCAGGCGGTCACGGTGAGTTGTCTCGTTGTTGCGGTCGTGATTCTGATCACCCAACGAGTACGGCACCCGGGCGACGCACTGCCTTCGATGGCCAATGTTTCAAATGAGCTGGCCATCATGGGAGGCGCGTCGTTCCTTGGGGGGGCATTGGTGGCAACCGCCATGAACTCTCTGGGGAGCGACGTCTTCCTGCCCGGCGCGGCCTACCCCCTGATTGCGCTATGTGTTCCCTGGCTTTTTTATCTCGGCGGCACCGTAGGGGTAAATCCAATCGTGTCGGCCACGGTCGTTGGCGGAATTCTGGGGCCAATCTGGCCTTTTGATGCGATTGTCGGACTTGGCTTGGCGATGGTGACCGGTTGGGGCATCACCATCGCGGGTACACCTTATTCCGCCAATGCGCTTCTGTTGGAGCGGTTCACCGCATACGGTGCTCGTCGCGCCGCGTACGGATGGAACCTGCGGTACTCGTTACTATTTCTCGGGCTAAGCGGCTGTCTATGCGCAGCTCTCGTTTACAGTGCGCTTCGATAGCGCGGTTTTCATACGTTGTTAGGAACATGGGAGGCCGGAATGGCACTAGATCAAGAAACCCTGAATCAGTTTGTCGACAGTGTGCGTCGCTATGTCCGGGATCGATTGGTTCCACTGGAGATGCAGGTCGCGGAAGAAGACCGGATTCCCGATGATGTCATTGACGAGCTGAAGGAGTTGGGACTCTTTGGCCTCTCCATTCCGGAGGAGTTCGGCGGGCTGGGACTGAACATGGCGGAAGAGGCGGCCATTATTCAGGAGATGGGCTATACCTCGCCGGTCTTTCGTTCCATGTTTGGTACCAACGTGGGTATTGGTTCTCAGGGCATCATTATTGATGGAACGGCGGAGCAAAAAGCCCGCTACCTACCGAAGCTTGCGACGGGTGAATTGATCGGTTCCTTCGCCCTGACTGAAGCAGACGCTGGTTCCGACGCAGGGTCCGTGATGACTTCGGCGCGGCGGGAAGGCGACGACTACATCATCAATGGCGCCAAACGCTACATTACCAACGCACCCCGTGCGGGTGTGTTCACTGTAATGGCGCGGACGGGCCGTAAAGAGGACGGCGGGCGAGGTGTCTCAGCGTTCCTGGTGGACGCGGATCTTCCGGGTATCAGCCTGGGCAAACCCGATAAGAAAATGGGGCAGAAGGGAGCCCATACCTGCGATGTGATGTTTGACAACGTGCGGGTGCCAGCCTCAGCCCTGATCGGCGGTGTCGAAGGGCAGGGGTTCAAGACCGCCATGAAAGTGCTTGATCGTGGGCGCCTGCACATCAGTGCACTGAGTGTTGGTACCGCCAAACGTCTGATTGATGAGAGTCTCGCCTATTCATCACAGCGCAAGCAATTTGGTACCGAAATCGCGAACTTCCAGCTTGTCCAGGCCATGCTTGCGGATAGCCAGACCGAATATTACGCAGGCAAATGCATGGTTGAAGAAACCGCACGTTCCTATGACGCGGGGCAACCTGTGTCTATGAACGCAGCAAGCTGCAAGCTGTTCTGTACGGAAATGGTTGGCCGCGTTGCGGACCGCGCCGTACAGATTCACGGTGGTGCAGGTTACATCAGCGAGTATTGCGTTGAGCGTTTCTATCGCGATGTCCGGTTGTTCCGCCTCTATGAGGGGACCTCCCAGATACAGCAGTTGGTGATTGCCAAGCAGATGCTTCGCAACGCGACGGGTTCACTATGAGTCGCGAGTCAGCTATGTCCGGTCCTTTAGCAGGTATTCGCGTTCTGGATCTGTCACGCGTGATGGCGGGTCCCTGGTGTACACAGATCCTTGCGGATCTTGGCGCGGAGGTCATAAAGATTGAGCGTCCGGGGTTGGGCGACGATACCCGGCACTGGGGCCCTCCCTGGTTGAAAGACAAGGAGGGTAATCCGACCAGACAGTCGGCTTACTATTTGTCGGCCAATCGCGGCAAGCATTCGGTAACCGTTGATCTGGGACAGCCCGAAGGTCAGAAGCTGATCCGGGAGCTGGCGGCTGAATGCGATGTGTTGGTTGAAAACTTCAAGACTGGCGGGCTTGCCAGAAAGGGGCTGGGCTACGAATCCCTTTGTGAGACGAATCCGGGCCTTATCTATTGCTCTGTCACCGGCTTTGGTCATACCGGACCTATGGCAAGTTATGCAGGGTACGATTACCTGATTCAGGCACAATCCGGGCTCATGAGCATTACCGGTGCGGCCGATGGACAGCCAGGGGCCGGACCTCAGCGCGTGGGCATGGCTGTAGCCGACCTGACTACGGGGATGAATGCGGTCATCGCCATCCTGTCTGCCTTGCACCATCGAACGAAAACCGGCGAGGGCCAGCATATTGATATGGCATTGCTGGATGTGCAGGTCAGTTGGCTTGCGAATCAGGCATTGAACTATTTCTGCAGTGGGGATGTCCCCGGGCGCACGGGCGAATACCACCCTAATCTGGCGCCTTATCAACCGTTTCCGACGAAAGATGGTCAGGTCATTATTGCCGTTGGGAATGATGGTCAGTTCCAGCGCTTGTGTCAGGCCATGGGGTGCCCTGAACTGGCGGAGGATGAACGTTTCTCAAGCAATCCTCAGCGGGTGCTTCACCGGCCGGAGCTGGTTGGCAAGTTGTGTGAAATCACCCGTACACGCACGAGCCGGGAGTGGATGGATTCGCTGGTAAACGTCCACGTGCCCTGTGGGCCAATCCAGAACATTGCTGAAGTCTTCGAGGACCCACAGGTCCTGGCCAGGGAGATGAAGCTTGAGCTGGAGCATCCGGTTGTGGGTAAGGTGCCAGGCATCGCCAACCCGATAAAATTCTCCAAAACGCCCCAGAACTATCGTAAAGCGCCTCCGCTGCTCGGCGAGGACACAGATGCGGTGCTTGCCCGGGTATTGGGAAAAAACGCCGAAGATATTCAGAAACTCCGATCCAGCGGCATTCTTTGATGCCAGTGGTCCGGTTTTCTCCAGAGCCGGCACCTGCACTTTGATTCGGGTGCCGGCTCCTTTTCCGAGGAGACACAATTTCATGTTGGTGAACTACGAACGTATCGATGAGCTGGGTGTTATTACCATCAGTAACCCCCCGGTTAATGCACTGTCCCACGGTGTGCGCAGCGGTATTCTCGAGGCGATCAATCAGGCTCAGGCCGATGATTCCAGGGCAATCCTCATTCTTTGTGAGGGGCGTACCTTTGTGGCGGGCGCGGACATCAGTGAATTTGGCAAGCCCATTCGGGAGCCGTCGTTGCCTCAGGTGAATGCGGCGATTGAGGCGTCAAACAAGCCAGTGATTGCCGCGATCCACGGTACTGCGCTCGGCGGTGGGTTTGAGCTTACGCTGAGTTGCCACTACCGCTGTGCATTGCCCTCAGCGTTTGTCGGTTTACCGGAGGTTACCCTTGGATTGTTACCCGGGGCGGGCGGTACGCAGCGTGTTCCACGCTTGATAGGTATAAAGGCAGCACTTGACCTGATGACCAGTGGCGAAAAAGTGCCAGCCCAACGGGCGCGGGAGCTGGGGTTGATTGACCGGGTTCTTGAGGGCAACTTGCGAGAAGGCGCGCTGAACTATGCCCGCGATTGCCTGGCTGGCGGCCTGGGTGTCCGCAGAATTCGTGATATGGATATACCCGTGGATAGCGGAGACCAACAGACCCTGGACGCTTACCGAAACCAACTGGCTAAAAGGAAGCGAGGACAGGAAGCGCCTCAACGTATTGTCGACTGCGTCGAAATTGCTCTTAACCGGCCGTTTGATGAGGGGCTTGCCTTTGAGCGTTCGCAGTTTGTGGAATGCACACAGTCCGACCAGTCAGCGGCGCTAAGGCATTTGTTTTTTGCAGAGCGTCAGGCACTGAAGGTACCTGATCTGGACCCGGAGGCCCACGCCCGTGACATATCCCGAGTAGGCATCATTGGTGCGGGCACAATGGGGGGCGGCATTGCCATGGCCTTCGCCAATGCTGGTATTCCGGTGATGCTCCTGGAACTCAATCAGGAAGGGCTTGATCGGGGGCTGACTCTGATTTCCGAGAACTATGGGCGCTCGGTCAGTCGAGGAAAACTGTCAACCAGCGAAGCGTCATCCCGGAAGGCGCTCATCACCGGAAGCACTAATTATGAGGACCTTGCCCAGGTCGACCTGGTGATAGAGGCCGTTTTCGAAAGCATGGATGTGAAGAAGCAGGTGTTCCAGCGACTGGATGAGGTCTGTCGCCCCGGGACCATTCTGGCGACCAATACTTCCTACCTCGACGTCAATGAGATTGCGTCTGCGACTTCGCGGCCTGGAGATGTGGTGGGTCTTCATTTCTTCAGTCCGGCAAACATAATGAAACTGCTGGAGGTGGTCAGGCCAGAACAAACTGCGGATGATGTTATTGCGACCGCGATGGCTCTGGGTAAACGACTCCGCAAGGTGCCAGTGTTGTCACGTGTGTGTTACGGATTCATTGGCAACCGGATGCTGAGGCAATACGCCAA
Organism: Marinobacter sp. UBA5687; assembly: GCF_002420325.1. NCBI lineage: Bacteria > Pseudomonadati > Pseudomonadota > Gammaproteobacteria > Pseudomonadales > Marinobacteraceae > Marinobacter > Marinobacter sp. UBA5687. The sequence goes on along the minus strand of NZ_DIHV01000020.1, from coordinate 6,157 downwards.
AGAGGCTCAGTTGTGCATGATTGAGGGGGCTACGCCGGAACAAATAGACGGAGCCCTGACGGATTTCGGGATGGCAATGGGACCGCTGGCAGTCGGCGATCTGGCGGGGCTGGATATCGGCTACAAGGCGCGGCAGGCTCTGGCCAGCGAGCAGAAAGGCGATCCTCGTACCTACTGTATTGCTGATGCGCTGGTCGAATCAGGCCGCCTGGGACAGAAGACTGGCGCCGGATACTATCGCTACGATCCCGACACCCGGGCAAGGTATTCGGATCCCCAAGTATCGGAAGTGATCAGGCGTGAGGCTTCACGACATGGCGTGTCGCAACGCGTGTTGACCAAAGAGGAAATCCAGGATCGTCATATTCTGTCTCTGGTTAATGAGGGCTTTCGAATCCTTGAGGAAGGCATTGCTCAGCGCCCGGGGGACATCGATCTGGTCTATGTTCATGGCTACGGCTTCCCATCTTATCGCGGTGGCCCGATGTTCTATGCCAGCCAAAGAGGATTGGACTCGGTCTTTGACCGTCTTGAGGCGTTGGCCGCAAGATCGGGAGAGCTCTATTGGAAGCCTGCGCCTCTTTTAAAGCGTCTGGTTGAGCAAGGTCAGACCCTGGAGGAATGGATGGCCAACAGAACCTGAGACATGTAAACGACAGACACGAAAGCGGGATGATGATGTCTTCCCGCTGTTCCTGCGAGACCCGCTTGCATAGCCCTATTGGGGCTGGCATCATCCCGCACCAGATAGTGACCGATTATCGAACGATCGGTTGGTGCTTGTACTATTCAAAGGGATGGATTCGGTGGGTCGCGATAGCGAGGGTAGTGTGTCTGTAGACAAAGAGTTCCTGACGACCTTTGCACGCGGTCTGGAGGTTATTCGTTCTTTCGACACGGACACCCCGTCAATGTCGCTGTCTGCCGTGGCAGAAAAGAACAATCTGTCCCGGGCCGCCGCTCGCCGATTTTTGCTCACGTTACAGAAACTTGGTTATGTCACCCAGGACGACAAGAAGTTCAGGCTGACAGCCAAGGTTCTGGAGTTGGGCTATTCCTTTCTTGCTTCGCTGGATTTTTCGGAAACGATCACGCCTTTCATGGAAGAGGTCTCCTACCAGTTGGGTGAGTCCTGTTCTGCACTGGTACTTGATGGCGTAGATATTGTTTACGTTGCGCGGATTCCACGCCGGGGACTCATTCCCATTAATTTGCAGATTGGTGCGCGCCTGCCAGCCTATGCGACCTCTGGAGGCCGGGTACTGCTTGCCTCCCTGCCGGCCCAGGAACTTGACCAGGTGATTCGGGATACCCGTTTCGAAAAACTGACAGCCTATACGAAAGGCCCTGATGAGCTTCGCGCCGAACTCGAGAAGATTCGGATGAACGGCTACGCCGTTGTTGATCAGGAACTGGAACTCGGCATGCGAGCATTAGCTGTTCCGGTTTTTGATCGAAGGGGCAGGGCACGGTTTGCGCTTAACTCCAGCAGCCACGTCAGCACGGTCTCAATTGACCGAATCATCGACGAGTATGTGCCAATCATGCAAAGCGCATCTCGAAAAATCACTGAAGTTCTGCCCTGATAGAGTGGCTTTTGGGCCATTCTGACACACCTCTGCTACCGCTCCTGTTTCTGGTTATCACCGCGAGGGCCTGATCTGGCCCTCGTCATATCCTCGCCTGAGCTGTTGCTTCTTCAGGTTTCCCGAACCCGCCGTCGGTGGTTATTACTGACTTGCACATAAAAAATTCTTGCACGCCTGTGATGAATATGTGAGATTACTCCCGCGAACATTATTCGAACATAAGTTCGATATGCGAACAACGAAATGACCAACGAGGATAATCACAAAAATGATCGAATTATTTGGGCTTCGTCTGAAACGTAGTGTGCTCGGCGCAGTAACTGCTGTATCTCTGGCTTGTGGTGGTCTGGCTCAGGCCGAAGAGTGGCCTGACGATAACATTCGATTGGTCGTACCTTACTCTGCTGGTGGTACGACGGACCTGCTTTCGAGAAAAGTGGCAGACCTGCTTCAGCGTGAGTTGAGCACGGTGGTGGTTGAGAACCGTCCTGGTGCTGGCTCAACGGTTGCTACCGGCCAGTTGGCTCGTGGTGGGCGCGGTTCCGACCATATGCTTCTAATGGCATCCCCGGGGCACACCATCGGCGCGTCTCTGTATCCGAATCTGCGATACGATCCAGTTGCTGACTTTGCGTTCATTCGCAACGTGATCAATATTCCGAATGTGATGGTTGTCCCTGCGAGCAGTCCGTACAACACCGTTGCGGAATTTGTTGAAGCCGCGCGGGAACAGCAGCTTTCTTTCAGCTCTCCGGGCATTGGAAGCTCTATTCACATGTCTGGTGAGCTGTTCAAGAACCTGACGAAGACGCAACTGGTTCATGTGCCTTTCCGAGGTTCCGGTGAAGCGCTGCCCGCCCTGCTGGCGGGTGATGTTGACGTTGCGTTTGAGAATATGCCGACCGTTTATCCGCATATTCAGTCTGGAAAACTCAAAGCCCTGGCGGTTACCACACCACAGGAGTCTGAGTTTCTACCGGGAGTTCCCACCATGCAGCAGGCTGGCGCCGGGTATGGTCTTGAGGATTACGAAACGTCTGCCTGGTTCGGTCTGATTGCTCACAAATCCTTCCCCGAGTCCGGCCTTGAAAAGTTGGAGTTGGCGCTGGAGAAGATTATGTCTGGTGATGACTTCCAGAACTTCCTGCCTCAGTTTGGAGCGGTAGCGGGTGAAGAGGTCGGAGAAGACTTCCGCGCGATGGTAAAGAGCGAGCTTGCCAAATGGTCCGAAGTCGCTGAACAGGCGAACCTGAAACGTTAAAAAAGAATTGCCGTATCGGGCGGGACAGTGCCATTTGGTCGTCCCGCCTTTTTCTTTGAGGCTGAACTGCAGAGGTCATCATGGAACTGTCAGACGATCAATCCACCCACACTGCTAACGACGAATACGGTCGGTTGAATCCCAACTCGTTACTGGGTGGGCTGTTTTTCGTGGTGTCGCTGGTTTTTCTGTTTTATGTAATTCCGAATTACATCAACTTGCCGCCCTATATGCAGCATCCATTGCTGTCCCCCCGGTTTTTGCCGCAATTGGCGGGCTGGCTGGTTTTGATTCTGGCGTTTGTCCTGATGGTTAACGGTTTGTTGTACCCGCCAAAGCGTGAGGAGGCCGATGAACTGCGGCAGGGTGTGCCCGTTCTTCGTCAGGTTTTGATGCTGGCGGCCGGCGCTATTTACGCGGTTTTCTTCGAACAATTTGGGGCCATCGGAAGCGGAATATTCGCAAGTGTTCTGCTTTTCATGGCCAGCGGTCTGAAAAGCGCCTGGATCTATGTATTGGCAGTGCTGTTTCCTGTTGTTGTCTCGCTTCTCTTTATTCACGTCCTGAATGTGCCCCTGCCCGTAGGAACGCTCTGGGAAGCTCTCCTTCAATTTTAAGGGCTGTTCGCCGGGTGATTTGACCATCCGGCGTCAGCATAAAGCTATTTGTCTGAGGTCAGACAGAACGTTTTAGGTTAATAGCAATGGAAAACATATCAGAAGTTCTGACGCTCTTTCTGAGTATTGATAATTTTATGGCCATAGCGGCCGGTGTGCTGATTGGCGTTGTGGTAGGCGCGATTCCAGGATTAACAGCGACCATGGCGGTTGCGTTGGCCCTGCCTTTCACCTTCTCGATGGAGCCAGTTACCGCGATCCTTTTGTTGGTTGGGATATACAAAGGGGGCATGTATGGAGGCTCCATTACCGCCATTCTTATAAGAACTCCGGGATCTCCAGCAGCCGCTTGTACATTGCTTGACGGCTACCCGATGGCGCAACAGGGCCAGGCTAAGAAAGCCCTGAAAACCGCCTTGTATTCCTCGGTTGTTGCCGATCTTATCTCCAATGTTGCGCTGATCTTCTTCGCGGCTTACCTGGCGAAAATCGCACTGAATTTCGGGCCGCCTGAATACTTCTGGTTGATCTGCTTCTCTCTGACCATCATTGTCTCGGTGTCCGGCAACTCTGCGATTAAAGGGCTAATTGCTGCCGGGTTGGGCATCATCATTTCCACAATCGGACTGGACGCGGTTTATGGTACGCAGCGTCTGACCTTCGACAATTACAACCTGATGGATCGAGTCTCCTTTATACCGCTACTGATCGGTTTGTTTGCCATTCCCGAAGTCATCGATTTCTATACCTCCAGGGTCGCGCCCCATATCCGTACAGCGGTATCTGGCGCCTCTCTGACGTGGAAGGAGTTCAAAGGCTCCCTGAAAACCGTCATTCGCGGCAGTGTCATTGGGGTCATTATTGGAGCCATCCCGGGCACCGGGGCAACATCTGCAGCCTTTATCTCCTACAGTGAGGCGAAGCGAACCTCTCCCCGAAAGGATAACTTTGGCAAAGGTGAGGTTGAAGGCGTGGCCGCGGCTGAAGCCGGAAATAACGGGGTCGCCGGAGCAACGCTGATTCCGCTGCTATCGCTGGGCATTCCCGGTGATGTGATAACGGCGATTATTCTGGGTGCATTCATGATTCATGGCCTGACACCGGGCCCCGTGCTGTTTCAGGAAAACCTGCCCCTGGTCTACGCGCTGTTCTGCGGTATTCTGGTCAGCTCGTTTGTGCTGGTTTTTGTCGGCAACGCCGCTATCCGGTATTTTTCGATTATCGCGGATATTCCCAAAACCATCCTGCTACCTATTGTGCTGATGTTCTGTATTTATGGTGCTTACGCCGTGAACAACAGCACCTTCGATATTGGGCTGATGCTGGCGTTCGGTGTTCTCGGTTTTCTGTTTAACCGAACTGGGGTTGCTGCCGCTCCGTTCCTGATCGGGTTTATACTCGGGCCAATGTTCGAGGATAACCTCAGGCGTACTCTGCTGATCAGTAAAGGTGACCCGACTATCTTCTTCAGGGGGCCTATCGCCTGGGTTTTCATTATGCTCACAGTTGCCTCGGTAGCCTTCGCTTTCCGGCGTTACTGGATTGCCCGGAGAGAGCAGGCCTGACCATGTGGCCTGCGTCATGACAGCCCAGACTGAAAGCCGCACAGCCAGGGAGCGTTGTGCGGTTTAAGGTAGGCCTTGGCCGTTCAGCCGATTGCTGTCAGCTGGATAACGAACACTCCGAGGGTAATGGTCACACTCGCAAGCAGAGTAGTCAGCGCGATAATGTTCGCTGCCATGCGATCGTTGCCGCCAAGGGCCCTCACCATCACGAAGCTGGCCGCTGCCGTTGGGCTGGCGAAGAACAGGAACATGAGCCCGAGCTCCCGCCCTTCAAAGCCAACCAGCCAGGCAGCAAGAGTGCACAGTGCCGGCAAAGATACCATCTTCCAGATGGATGAACCCACGGCCGGGCCGCTGTCGCTGCGTATGGATTTCAGTGAGACCGTTGCGCCGATACAGAGCAGGGCGAGAGGCAGCGTTAGCGAAGCAAAGTAGTCGCCGCTGGTCATTACCCATCCGGGAAGCCTGATTTCAAGGGCTGCGAAAGGAATGGCCAGCACTACGCCGATGATCAGTGGGTTTCTGGCAATGTCTCGCAGGGTGTTGGTCAGGCTCATGGTTTTACCGGGCTGATACGCCAGCAACACGATCACCGATAACGAGTTGTAGACCACAATCACCAGAGCCAGGAGCAGGCCCCCGGCCGAGAGCCCATAGTCGCCGTAAAGGTTGGCTGCCAACGCCAGACCAACGATGCCACAATTGCCCCGAAACGCGCCCTGGACATAAACCCCGCGATCCTCTTGCCGGACCCGCTTTGTTGCCCAGAACCAGACAAGGGCAAAACTGGCCAGGGTCGCCAGGAAGTAAAAGATCAGCATGCTGATGCTGAGGGTGGTATCCAGGTCGGCTCTGATAATGCTCAGGAAAACCAGGGTGGGGAGCGTGGCCTTGAAAACCAGAGCAGAGGCGGTGGCGATGAAGCCCTGGTCAATCCAGCCAATGCGCCGAAGACCGATGCCGATAAAAACCATGGCGAATACCGGCAGCGTAGTCTCCAGCGTGTACAGAAAGGTATCAAGAAGACTGCTCAATGTGTGGTCCTGAAGTCAGCGAATTCCTGAGTGGCGGGCAGTTCCTGGGTTGCAACCTCATCGACCACAGCGCGTTCCGGGCCTTCGTGAC
>NZ_DIHV01000012.1:0-10755 GCF_002420325.1 Marinobacter sp. UBA5687 | reverse complement strand
AACCTATTTCAGGACTAGACAACTGCAGGGACGGATCAGAGTTCGAACTCGGTCCGCAGTTTCTTCTCCACCAGCTGGTTCTTCAGCTTGGCAACCCTGGGCAGACCGTCGTCAAACGGCGGGAAGCTTTCGCCGGCGATCAGCGGCTGCAGGTAATCCCGGCAATCCTGAGTGATGCCAAAGCCGTTGTCTGTGATGTAATGGATCGGCATTTTCTTTTCCTGGTTGGCGACCTCGCTGAGGTTGGCCTCGCCGATTGACCAGCGATAAGGCTTGGCCTGATCCCGCACGATGGTGGGCATCAGAGCCTGTTTGCCTGCCAGGGCCATTTCCACCGCAGCCTTGCCAACCGCGTAAGCCTGCTCCACATCAGTGGCCGAGGCAATGTGCCTGGCTGCACGCTGCAGATAGTCTGCCACTGCCCAGTGGTATTTGTGGCCCAGGGCTTGTTTCAACATATTGGCCAGGGCCGGTGCAACACCACCAAGCTGGGTATGGCCGAAGGCATCCTTGGCGCCGGCATCGGCAACGAAGCGGCCGTCTTCGTATTGGGCGCCTTCAGACGCCACCACCACGCAGTAACCGTAATCCCTCACGCACTGATCCACTCGCTCCAGGAACTTCTCCCGGTTGAAGGGAATTTCCGGGAACAGGATGACGTGAGGCGGCTCGCCTTCGCTCTGTCCGGCCAGTCCGCCAGCGGCAGCAATCCAGCCGGCGTGGCGACCCATCACTTCCAGAATGAAGACCTTGGTGGAGGTTTCACACATGGATTTGATATCCAGGCTGGCTTCGAGGGTGGATGTGGCAATGTACTTGGCCACGGAACCAAAGCCGGGACAGCAGTCGGTGAAGGGCAGGTCGTTATCGACGGTCTTGGGCACGCCGATGCAGGTGATCGGGTAACCCATGCGGTCGGCCAGCTGGGAGACCTTGTAGGCGGTATCCTGGGAATCGCCACCGCCGTTGTAGAAGAAGTAACCGATGTCGTGGGCCCGGAACACTTCAATCAGGCGCTCGTATTCGCGCTGGTTCTCGGAAATGTTCTTGAGCTTGTAGCGGCAGGAACCAAAAGCCCCGCCGGGCGTGTGGATGAGGGCCTGGATGGCGTCGTCAGATTCCAGACTGGTATCAATCAGCTCTTCTTTCAAAGCACCGATGATGCCGTTGCGGCCGGCATAGACCTTGCCGATCTGGTCCGGATGTTTGCGTGCGGTCTGGATAACACCGCAAGCACTGGCATTGATAACGGCGGTGACCCCGCCAGACTGGGCATAAAATGCGTTCTTGATAGCCATCTCGGGCTGAAGCCTCCTGCTGGTTCAACGATGGCGCAGATGATACGCCAAACACCGCGGTTTTTCATGAGCATATGCCGGCTCTTGACCGCGCAGAAAGTATGGTAGAGGCTTGGCAGGTTTCAAACCGGAGGCACAACCTTAATGCATATACATATTCTGGGCATTTGCGGCACGTTCATGGGCAGTCTGGCGGTGATCGCCCGGGAGCTGGGGCATAAGGTGACCGGTTCGGACCAGGGCGTTTACCCTCCCATGAGTACTCAGCTGGAGGCCCAGGGCATTGCGTTGACAGAAGGTTACCGGCCAGAGAACTTGGAGCCGAAACCGGATCTGGTGCTGATCGGAAATGCCATGTCCCGGGGTAACCCGGAAGTGGAAGCAGTGCTCAACCGGCGCATTGATTATATGTCTGGCCCTGAATGGCTTGCCCGGGAGGTCCTGCGCCACCGTTGGGTAATGGCCGTAGCCGGTACCCATGGCAAAACCACCACAACGGCCATGTTGCTGTGGATTCTCGACCAGGCCGGCTTTGATGCCGGTTACCTGATAGGCGGTGTGCCCCAGGACTTTCCGGTATCTGCCCGGCTGGGCAGCAGTGATTTCTTTGTGATCGAGGCGGATGAGTACGACAGCGCGTTCTTTGACAAGCGCTCCAAGTTCATCCACTACCGCCCGAATACCCTGATTCTGAATAACCTGGAATTCGACCACGCCGACATTTTCGAAAACGTGGAAGCCATCGAGCGTCAGTTCCACCACCTTGTGCGTACCGTACCGTCTCAGGGCCTGATCATTCGACCCGCTCTGGACAGCCACCTGGATAATGCCCTGGAGATGGGGTGCTGGAGCCCTGTGCAGGATACGGCCATCGGCAGCGAGATCAGCCGCACGGCGGACTGGCGGGCAGAGCTTCTGGCTGAGGACGGCAGCCGCTTCATGGTCATCCACCATGAGCAGCCGGTGGCGACCCTGAAATGGAACCTGACCGGCTTGCACAATGTGCGTAATGCCCTGTCGGCGATTGCCGCTGCCCGCCATGTGGGCGTTACGCCTGACCATGCGGTGGCGGCGCTGTGCCGGTTCTCCGGTGTTAAGCGCAGAATGGAACTGGTGGGCGAAATCGGCGGTGTGCGCGTATACGACGACTTTGCCCATCATCCAACCGCGATTGCGTCCACCCTGGAGGGGTTGCGCAACCGGGTGGGGGATGAGCCAATCCTGGCCATTATCGAACCCCGCTCCAATACCATGAAGCAGGGTGTGCACAAGCAGACGCTGATTCCGAGTGCCGCACTGGCAAATCGGGTGCTCTGGGGTAACCTCAGTGATATGGACTGGCTGCCGGAACTGGTGGACAGCTGGCGGGCGGAATACGGAGAGCTGGATCATCACAGGGTGGAGACTTCGGTGGAGCAACTGATTGAAAAGGCCCTGGAGGGGCTGCCAGAGACCTGTCACATCGTGATCATGAGTAATGGCGGCTTTGGCGGCATTCATCGGAAACTGGTGGCGGAACTGGAGAAGCGTCGTGGCTGAACAATCACCCGTGATTAATCTGGCGTTTACCGGCGCGTCTGGAGCTCAGTACGGGCTTCGTCTGTTGCAGTGCCTGGTAGCCAATGGTTGCCGTGTGAATGTGATGATCAGTAAGGCGGCCCAGGTGGTGATCGCGACTGAAACCGAGTTCCAGCTGCCGGGTTCTACGCCTGCCATGGCAGAGGCCTTGTCGGACTTCGCCGGTGCGCAGCCCGGTCAGGTGCAGGTCTTTGGCCGGGAGGAGTGGTTTTCTCCACCGGCTTCCGGTTCCGGCGAGAAGGCGCCGCTGGTGATATGCCCCTGCAGCACTGGTACGCTCTCGGCCCTGGCGACCGGGGCCAGCAATAACCTGATCGAGCGCGCCGGCGATGTGGCCCTGAAGGAGCGCCGCAAGCTGATTCTGGTGTTACGGGAGACGCCCTATTCTGAGGTGCACCTGGAAAACATGCTCAGGCTTACCCGCATGGGTGCGGTGATGATGCCGGCGAGCCCCGGGTTCTATCACAACCCGCAGTCGGTGGATGATCTGGTCGATTTCATGGTTGCCCGGATTCTCGACCACCTGGATTTTCCGCAGACTCTGGTACCCCGCTGGGGCGAGAAGAAAGCCGACTGACCCGTTCCGGGGCGATGGTTTTGGCCAAAGCGATTGATGGTTTTCACCATTGAGCGAAACCCCGCCCCGCCACAGACTTGCTGAACACAACGATAAACCAACCCGTTTACCGAGGTTCAGCAATGATTCCACGTACTCTTTTCGACGCCGATCTTGAAGGCTTCCGCGATTCCGTTCGCAAGTTTCTGGAGCAGGAAGCAGCTCCGTATCATGACCAATGGGAAAAAGATGGTCAGGTCAGCCGCGAGCTTTGGCAGAAAGCAGGTGAGCTGGGCTTCCTGTGCCCCATGCTGCCGGAAGAGTACGGCGGTGTGGGGGCCGATTTCCGTTACTCGGCGGTGATCATGGAAGAAATCTCCCGGGCCGGATTGTCCGGCATTGGCTGGGGGCTGCACTCCGATATCGTGGCGCCCTACATCCTGAACTACGGCTCGGAAGAGCAGAAGCAGAAGTATCTGCCGAAAATGGCTTCAGGTGAAATGATCACCGCCATCGCCATGACTGAACCGGGCGCGGGTTCCGACCTGCAAGGCGTAAAAACCACGGCGATTCGCCAGGGTGACCACTACATTCTGAATGGCTCGAAAACCTTTATCACCAACGGCCAGCTGGCGGATCTGGTGATTGTCGTTGCCAAGACCGACCCCAAAGAAGGTGCCAAGGGTACCAGCTTGTTGCTGGTCGAAACCGCCTGGGAGGGCTTTGAAAAAGGTCAGAACCTGAACAAGGTGGGGATGAAAGCTCAGGATACCTCCGAGCTGTTCTTCCAGGATGTGAAAGTACCGGCAGACAACCTGTTGGGCAGCATGGAAGGGCAGGGCTTCTTCCAGCTGATGCAGGAGTTGCCGGCGGAGCGCTTGCAGGTGGCCCTGACCGCCGTCGCCGCCGCCGAGGCCGCCTGGCAGTGGACCCTGGATTACGTGAAAGAGCGCAAGGCCTTCGGTAAACCCGTCATCGCTTTCCAGAACACCCGCTTCAAGCTGGCTGAACTGAAAGCCGAAATCACGGCCGCCCGTGTGTTCACTGACCGCTGCCTGGAGCTGCACCTCGACAAGAAACTGGATATCCCGACGGCGGCCATGCTCAAGCAGCACACCACCGACCTTCAATGCAAGGTGATGGACGAATGCGTTCAGCTGCACGGTGGCTACGGCTACATGTGGGAGTACCCGATTGCCCGGGCGTGGGCCGATTCGCGCGTGCAGCGGATCTACGCCGGCACCAACGAAATCATGAAAGAAATCGTGGCGCGGTCGTTCTGACGAATTGTCCCGATTTGCAGGCCCCGGCACATTCCGGGGCCTGGTCGTTACCAAACTTTACAATTTGCCAAGCCTGTCAAGGTCTCCCGGCGGCACATCTCCTAAAGTAGCGGCACAACCTCTAACAAGGATAAATGGTTGCCGCGATGAAACGTCTGATCAGTGTTACCGTTCCTCTGCTGTCACTTGCGATCGCCGGCTGTGGCGATGAATCCGATGACCTGCCGGTTGATGGCCGGGAGTTCGATGGTGTTACCTACAGTGAGCGAGCGCCCTACCAGGGGCGGGTAATCGACGGTTACCTCAACAATGCCCGGGTCTGGCTGGATCTTGACGACAATGGTCAGTACACCGCAGGGCCGGTGGAGATTGAGCTGGACAGCGGTAATACCCATATACTCGAGGACGGCGAGCCAACCGTGATGAGCGGTCCCGGCGGGCGGTTTTCCATGGACGTTTCCGCGCTGGATGTTCCGCCATCGATCGGCGCAAACCTGGACCCCAGGGATTATCCGCTTTATGCCCTCGCGATTCCCGGCCAGACCCTGGAGGAGCGCAGCTACGGCGATGAGGCGGTCAGTCGGGCGTTTTTGATGTCAGCGAGCCCCGGCGTCACCAATATTACCCCCCTGACTACGCTGGCCCGTTTCCGGAGCCTGGCCGGACAGTGGAATACTGAAAACCCGATTCCGGATAATCGGTTCGCTGATCTGGACGGTATCAACCTGTGGAAGGACTATATCCTTGCCAATGACGACCGCGCTCACGCCTATGCCCGGGGGTTGGCGCGGTTCATGGCTAGCCAGATTCCTGATGGCTACAACGATTACCTGGCAGGGAACGGCAGTGACGGCAGCGAGGCCAGCCTGTTACCGCGTGACGGGGTGTACCTGCTTGGCTATTCCGTGGTTCAGAACGTTGATGAGGTTATTGCGATTGTCGATGCCGCTGTATCCGGTGGCAACTACGGCAATGTGGATACCGATACGCTGGTACTGCCGGATGTTGATGTGGAAGTCAGCAATCCCAGGCTGCTGGTCAGCCAGCGGATTTCGGCACGGCCAACCCGATCAGACACATTGCCTACCAATACCTCGGATCTGGGCGCCTCGGCAGAATTGTCGTTTGAATACAGTGAAGGTGGCAGGCTGCTGGCTGTGTCCAGCCGGGGCTGCATGGGTATTTCGCTGCCTGAGATGGCCCGGTTGTTTCAGGCCGATGGCTATATGACCAACCTGAAGACTCAGTGGCTGCCATCTGCCGCCCTTTCACCCCAAAGTGCCATCTGGTACGACGAGGAGGGCGTGCACGAGCGCCTTGAGTTTGAGTGGGAGAATGGCGTGGCCAGTCTTGATACCGTCACTACGTGTCATGAGCAGACGCTCGGGGTAACGCCAGGGGGAACCGAGCTGGACGGTATTAGTGACATCAGCTGGGTTTGGGACGATCAGGCGGGAACCCTGGTGGAGTCTGTGCCCGATAGGGCTGACGACCGCGAACTGAAGGTTGAGTCGGCCAATTCTCCAGCGGAAGTCCTGGATGGCGAGCAGCCGCCACTGGATCTGGTGAGCGGGTATCAACTTACCGAGGGCGGTGGTCTGGAAGCAGCCGTTGAGTTTGCAGGTGGTGGAGCCTCCTGCGCGCCCCAGGGTGTTGCGCCTAACGATACCGAGCGCAACGGCCAGTATGCGACCCGGCTGTTTCCCTTCTCATTTACCAGTGACGTTGCCGCTTCCGATCTTTTCGGGGCTGGCGCCTATGAATACGATCTTGATGAGCGCAATGGCGTCTCTTTTGCCCGCTTGCTCCGGTTCCCGTTCCTGGATCGGGCGACCGCAAATAGGCCAGAAGTGGATTCTGCGAACGGGGCGTTCCAGTGGCAGCTGTTTTACGACGCACTGAACAGCGAAGAGCTGGATGTGCAGCGTCCGAACCTGCTCAAGACGGCGTATCTGGTCGATTTCGTCGCCACATCCGATTGCGGTGACGGTCCTCTCGACCGGCCGGGCCGGGCGTATGCCACAGTGGAGTACGAGTACCAGAGCCTCTCGGACTATCTGTTGGACAGGCTGTCGGAGTAAGGCGGTTTGCGGAAAGGGCGATGGATGTTCTGTCTGTCGTCCTTCCAGACAGCACAAAATGCTCGGCGTAAATACGGCGAGTTCGACGTCAGATGCTGCTGATTTTTTCGGGATTTTTAATTTCTTAGGCCATTTTCTGGGGAAGAAAATGGTGCCGAGGAGAGGACTTGAACCTCCACGGGGTTGCCCCCACTAGCACCTGAAGCTAGCGTGTCTACCAATTTCACCACCTCGGCAGGTGATTTGCAGATTCGCGTATAGTTTATTGAAAACCTAGCGTTTCTGCCAGTGGTGAGGAGTTGCCCCTCAACCGATGGCGCGTACTTTAATGATTCGTTCAGGTGCTGTCAAACATTTTTTTCAAAAAAAGTTTCGGCGGCAGAGTCTGACGATTTCAGGGTATTTGTGCCTATATTGGCGCCCTTGTTAGGCAGCATTCCCATCCCAACGTTATACTGCATCAAACATGAATGATGCCGCACGGTTTGCGGTGAGACAGAAAGGATCCGAATGGTTTCCAGGAAGAACAAACAAAGTGACCCTCATGCCCAGCGTGAGGCCCAGAAATATGACAACCCCATCCAGAGTCGGGAGTACATTCTCCAACATCTGAAAGAGCGGGGCGCGCCGGCCACGCACGAGACCCTGTGTCAGGAGCTCGGGCAGACGTCTGCGGAAGGAATTGAAGCGTTGCGCCGTCGTCTGATTGCGATGTGCCGTGATGGACAGTTGATCTGTAACCGCCGTGATGCGTTCCTGCCGATAGAGGAAGCGGATCTGGTCACCGGCCGTGTGGTTGGACATCGTGATGGTTTCGGGTTTCTGATCCCCGATGATGGTGGCTCCGACCTGTTTCTGACCGCCCGGCAGATGCGCCAGGTGTTCCACGGTGACCGGGTGGCCGCCCGGGTGGATCAGGTGGATGATCGCGGGCGCCGGGAAGGCAAGATTGTGGAAGTGCTGGAGCATCGCACCTCCCAGATCGTCGGTCGCTTCTTTAAAGAAAGCGGCATTGCTTTTGTGGTGCCGGAGAACGCCAGAATCAATCACGAGATACTGGTTCCGGATGAGCAGGCGGGTAAAGCGGTTCACGGCCAGTATGTAGTGGTGGAGATTATTCGTCAGCCGACGATTCGAACCCAGCCTACCGGCCAGGTCATTGAGATTCTGGGCGAGCACATGGCGCCGGGAATGGAAATAGATGTTGCCATTCGTTCCTACGAAATCCCCCATAGCTGGCCGCCCGCCGTAGGTGAGCAAGCAGCCTCGATTCCGGCGGAAGTGGCAGAGAAAGACAAGGCAAACCGGGTGGATATCCGCAACATGCGCCTGGTGACTATCGACGACGAGAGCGCCCGCGACTTCGATGATGCCATTTACTGCGAGCCTCGCCCCCGTGGCGGCTATCGGTTGGTGGTGGCCATCGCTGATGTGTCTCATTATGTCCGCCCGGGGTCGCCACTGGATGAAGAGGCCATTCAGCGCGGTAACTCGGTGTATTTCCCGGACCATGTGGTGCCCATGTTGCCGGAGAAACTCTCCAATGGCCTGTGTTCCCTGAACCCGGATGTCGACCGCCTGTGCATGGTGGCCGACATGACCATCAGTGCCGCCGGCAACATCAGCGGCTATACCTTCTATCAGGCCGTAATGCGCAGCCATGCCCGGCTGACCTACAACAAGGTCAGTGCCATGCTGGAGCATCCGGATACGGAGCAGGGCTACAAACTCAGCGCCCACTATGCGGATCTGCTGCCGCATCTGCACAACCTGTATGGCCTCTACAAGTTGTTGCGAAAGGCTCGCACCGAGCGTGGGGCCATTGATTTCGAGACCACGGAAACCAAGATTGTTTTCGATGCCCAGCGCAAGATTGAGGAAATTGTTCCGGTGCACCGGAACGATGCCCACAAGATTGTCGAAGAGTGCATGCTGTGCGCCAATGTGGCGACGGCCCGCTTCCTCAAGAAGCACAAGATTCCGGCGCTTTACCGGGTGCACGACGGGCCTTCGGAAGAGCGTTTGGGCAATCTCCGCTTGTTCCTGGGTGAGCTGGGATTGCAGCTGGGCGGCGGCGACAAGCCATCATCGGCGGATTACCAGGCCTTGCTGGGTCAGGTGGCCGACCGCCCGGATGCCAATGTCATCCAGATGGTGATGCTGCGCTCTCTGAGCCAGGCAGTGTACAGTCCTGAAGAAGCCGGGCATTTTGGTCTTGGCTTTGCCAGTTATACCCACTTCACCTCGCCAATTCGACGTTACCCGGACCTGATTGTGCATCGGGCCATCAAGTCCCGGATCCATAATCCCGAGGCGACCAAAGATCTGGTGTCCCCGAAGGTGCACGATCCCGAATTGGCTGAGTATCCCTACGATTATGCCCGTATGGAGCAGTTGGGTGAGCATTGCTCCATGACCGAACGCCGGGCCGACGATGCCACGCGGGATGTCATGGCCTGGCTCAAGTGCGAGTTCCTGCGCGATCACGTGGGCGAGGAGTACGATGGCATTATCGGCGCGGTGGTGCCGTTTGGCTTCTTTGTTGAGTTGTCCGATATCTACATCGAAGGTCTGGTACACGTGTCCACGCTCAGTGGTGACTACTTCCATCACGATGCCGTCAAGCATCGTCTGATTGGTGAGCGCACGGCCGTCAGCTTCCGGCTGGGTGACGAAGTGCGTGTCCGCGTGGTGCGTGTCGATCTGGAAGACCGCAAAATCGATCTTGAGCTGGTAAGTACCCCCAGGCGCCGGAAGGCAGACCGCGATGCGCTGGAAGTGTCCAAGCGCGAGCCGCGGGGCAAGGGCAAGGGTGGTCGCTCCGGTAAAGGGCAAAAATCCGGTAAGCCGGCCAGCGCCAAGGAAAAGCTGGCCGCAGAGGCTGCCCGGGAGGCCCGGTCCAAATCGGTCAAAGGTAAACCGTCAGGCTCGGGCCGTAAGCGCAAGAGTCGTAAATAACACGATACGCAGGAATTGATTGTCAGTGTCTCAGGAATATGTATTCGGCTGGCATGCCGTAGATGCCGTGCTGAAAAGAGAGCCGGAGCGGTTGCAAAGGGTCTGGATTCAGACCGGTCGTCAGGACAAGCGGGTGAAGTCGGTTACCGATGCCCTTGACGGTTTGGGGGTGCCCTGGAAAGTGGTGCACCGGAAAGAGTTGGATGAGAGGGTGTCCGGTGTCCACCAGGGTGTTGTTGCTGCCGTTGCGGAAAGCCGGGAGTGGACCGAGGATGATCTTCTTGCCCAGTTGGCCGCCAGTGACAAGCCGCCATTCCTGCTGGTGCTGGATGGCGTGACGGATCCCCATAATCTGGGTGCGTGCATGCGCACCGCCGATGCGGCGGGAGTGCAGGCCGTGATTGTGCCCAAGGATAAATCTGCCTCGTTGACGCCGGTTGCCCGAAAGGTCGCCTGTGGGGCGGCAGAAACGGTACCGTTTGTCCGGGTGACCAATCTCGCCCGTTTTCTAAGGGAGTTGAAGGACCAGGGCGTGTGGTTGATTGGTACGGCAGGTGAGGCGGATGCCACCTTGTATCAGGCTGATTTCAAGGGGCCGGTTGCTCTGGTGATGGGCGCCGAAGGTAAAGGCATGCGCCGTCTGACCCGTGAGCATTGTGACCAGTTGATCAACATTCCGATGCTCGGCCACGTCGACAGTCTGAATGTGTCGGTGGCGACCGGGGTCTGTCTGTATGAGGCGTTGCGCCAGCGCCTCGGTTAAACCTTGCACAAACAGGCCTGCGGGCCTAGAATACTTCACCCCTTTTTCAAGGGGTGGTTTTTTATTGCCTGTTACATGGCAATAATGAGCTCCGCTTTTGATCAAGCCTTTCTTGTAAGGCCTTATTGATAAAGCAAAAAAGAAACCGGCAGCAATTGCTGTCACCTCCTTGCTTTCACGCTCCGGCCACAACCACTGGTATGGCCGCCGGGAGAAGGAAGCTGTTTAAACCGTAGGG
>NZ_DIHV01000049.1:0-9876 GCF_002420325.1 Marinobacter sp. UBA5687 | reverse complement strand
GTAGCCATTGGCCTGCTGTTGCGCGGCTATCTTTCCAGCCTGAACCTGCTGCTGGTATCACGCATATCGGCGTTGATCATTCTGGTGATCTTCATCACCGCAGGGCTCAGCATCATTGGCTACCAGATGGGCTTTAACACCGGCATGACCGTCACCTTCTTCCCCATGGTGATCATCGCCTGGACCATCGAACGTATGTCCATTCTCTGGGAAGAGGAAGGCGCCCGCGAAGTGCTTGTGCAGGGGTCAGGCAGTCTGTTTGTGGCCATCTGCGCCTACCTAGCCATGAGTACACCGCTGGCTGGCCACCTCACCTTCAACTTCCCGGAGTTACATCTGGTTATTCTCGGGCTGATCCTGCTGATGGGTCAGTACACCGGCTACAAGCTCAGCGAGCTCAAGCGGTTTACCCCGATGAAGGCCTACGACTGATATGGACTGGATCTCTCCACGCAGGCTGAAAAATCTCGGGATGCTGAACATGAACCGGCGCAATGTAGATTACATTGCCCGGTACAATGATCGCACCTCCTACCCGCTGGTGGACAACAAGCTGAAAACCAAGCTGGCGGTCAGCGAATACGGCGTAAAAACCCCCAAGCTGCTGCAGGTGGTTCGCCAACAACACGAAATCTCCCATTTTCGGGAAATGGCAGAGGATCTGGCCGGTTTCGCCATCAAGCCAGCAAAAGGCTCTGGCGGCAAGGGCATTACCGTGATTACCGGGCGAGACGGCGACGACTTTATCAAGGCCTCCAGCGCCCGCATTTCCGTCGCCATGCTGGAGCGTCACCTCACCAACATTCTGGCTGGCCTGTATTCCCTTGCCGGTACCCCGGATGTTGCCATTGTTGAAAACCTGGTTCAGTCCTCCCCGGCACTCGCCAAGTACTCCTTCCAGGGCGTACCCGACATCCGGATCGTGGTGTTTCAGGGATATCCCGTCATGGCTATGCTCCGGCTGGCAACCACCGCGTCCGACGGTAAAGCCAACCTGCACCAGGGGGCTGTTGGCGTCGGGCTGGATATCGGCTCTGGCCAGAGCCTGAACGCAGTTCAGTTCAATCGGCCGATTACCCTGCACCCGGACACCGGACTGGCTCTGGAGAATATCCGGATTGAAGACTGGGAAAACATGCTGGAAATGGCAGCCCGATGCTATGAGGCCACCGGCCTGGGATATATGGGGGTAGACCTGGTGGTGGACGCCAACGAAGGCCCACTGCTGCTCGAACTGAACGCCCGACCCGGTCTGGCCATTCAGATGGCCAACGGCTGCGGCCTGCTGCCCAGGCTCAACGCGATCGAGAGCCTCAAGCGCCCACATTTCAGCCCCAGAGAGCGAGCGCTGTTTGCCATGGAAAGCTTTGCCCGGCGCTGACAATCAGTGTTTGGGCATAAAAAAACCGGAGCTGGTGTAGCTCCGGTTTTTTGTTCAGACCCGCTGATCAGGAGGTCAGCTCACCCCTTTGCAGGAGCAACTTCCTCTCATGGGTGAGGCCTTTCAACAAGCCCCAGGTCATCAGCAGAAGTATTGCCGTGAAGGGCAACCCGGCACTGATGGCCACGGCCTGGATCGCGCCCAGAGCGTCTTCGCCACCGCCGAAGATCAACGCCGCCGCAATGGCACCTTCCATGACCACCCAGAATACACGCTGAGCCGTCGGGGCATCGGTTTTGCCGCCAGCGGTGATGCTGTCGATCACCAGCGAGCCGGAATCCGACGAGGTTACGAAGAACACCAGCACCAGGATAATACCGACGAACGAGACAATGCCGGTCCAGGGCAGCTGCTCAAACATCTGGAAGGTCGCCAGAGAAACCTCGGTCAGCCCCTTGTCTGCGAGCACACCAACGCCTTGCTGGATCTGTTCCAGTGCCGTGCCACCGAAACCACTCATCCATACGGTGGTGATCAAGGTCGGGATAATCAGAACCGCAGTGACGAACTCACGTACTGTCCGGCCTTTTGAAACCCGCGCGATAAACATACCTACGAACGGTGACCAGGAAATCCACCAGGCCCAGTAGAATACAGTCCAGCCCTGGAACCACGCCTCGTCTTCACGACCAAACGGATTACTCAGCGGCACAATGTTGGCCACGTAGGTGGAAGAGGTTACCCAGATGGTCTCCAGAATGGTCATGGTCGGACCGGCGAAGATCACGAAGAACAACACGATCCCCGCAGTCGCCATGTTGATGTTACTGAGCACCTTAACGCCGCCGTCCAGACCTCGCAGCACGGAAATGAGCGCCAAGGCCGTAACGCCAACAATGATAGCCATCTGCACATTGGTGCCAGAACCTACCTGAAACAGGTAATCCAGGCCGGAGGCAGCCTGCTGGGCACCAAAGCCAAGTGACGTGGCCAGACCAAAGATAGTGGCCACAACCGCGAGGACATCAATGATGTGCCCCGGCCAGCCCCACACCTTGTCTTTCAGCAGTGGGAAAAACGCGGAACGGATGGTCAGTGGCATGTTCTTGTTAAACGCAAAGAACGCCAGAGACAGAGCCACAATGGCGTAGATTGCCCAGGGGTGCAGCCCCCAGTGATAAAGGGTTGCCCCCATCGCCAGATCACGCGCTTCGGGAGAGTTGGCAGCCACATTGAACGGGGTTTCGTACCAGCCTGTGTAGTAGGCCACCGGCTCGGCCACGGCCCAGAACATCAGGCCGATCCCCATCCCGGCTGCGAACAGCATGGCAAACCATGACATGGTTGAGAATTCGGGCGTTGCATCCTGTCCACCCAGCCGGATCTTGCCTACCGGCATGAAGATCAGCGCAAGGCTGACAACCACGAAAATGTTGGCGCTGAGCAGGAAGAACCAGTCAAAACTGGCAATAATGTCCCACTTGGCCCCATCAAGAGTCTCCTTCGCCGCTACCGGAAACATCAATGTTCCGATAACAAACAGAACCACAATGATGGCCGCTACCGGGAAAACCCAGTTATGAAGATCCAGGCCGAACGGATTGATATTATCCTGGCCTGCGACGTAATCCGTCTGATATTCGTCTTTCACTACCTCGCCCACGTTGGCGCCTCCTGGTCTGGTGTGATCACTGAATATGCTGAGTGAATGGATAACGCAATGAACAATCATTCATACGTTACAAGCCGGTCATTTTATTACTTTGAACTCAAAACATCAAAAGCAAGAAAAATGCCTTTTTTATCTACATCAGCATAGTCCAGATTTTGCAGAGGCAAAGATTGTTTCCTGAAACAGGTCTACTACCCGAACAAGTGACGTAGTTATACTGCAAGGTTTCGCCGACACCCGCCCGACAGCACCCAGAGGTATTCATGGAAAAAACCACCACCTTCCCTTTGCGCTATTCCGCTTATGTCCTCAGCATCGCCGGGCTGCTGGTGTCTTTACCGGTAACGCTTTGGCTTGGAGCAGGCTATCTGTTTCCGGTGATTTTTGGTGCGCTCACAGCCCTCGGCACCTGGGATTTACTGCAGCGAAAGCATACTGTTAGCCGAAACTATCCCATTATGGCCAACTTCCGGTATCTGTTTGAGTCCATCGGCCCGGAGATCAGGCAGTACTTTATCCAGTCCGATACGGAGGAGCGGCCATTCTCGCGGGAACAGCGCACTATTATCTACCAGCGGGCGAAGAACGTGCTCGACAAGCGACCATTCGGCTCACAGTTAGGCATGTACGACGAGGGCTTTGAATGGATGAACCACTCGCTCACCCCAACCCGACTCGACAGCAGTAACTTCCGGATTCTGATCGGCAAAAACTGCGAGAAACCTTACAGTGCCAGCGTTTTCAATATCTCCGCCATGAGCTTTGGCTCACTCTCCGCCAACGCCATTCTCAGCCTGAACACCGGTGCAAAGAAGGGCGGCTTCTACCACGATACGGGGGAAGGATCGATCTCCCGCTACCATCGGGAACCCGGTGGAGATCTGGTCTGGGAAATCGGTTCCGGCTATTTCGGTTGCCGGCATCCCGACGGCTCCTTCAATGCCGAGATGTTCGAAAGGAATGCCACCCTGGACCAGGTCAAAATGATAGAGGTCAAACTATCTCAAGGGGCAAAACCAGGCCACGGTGGCATTTTACCTGGTGCAAAAGTGACCCCCGAAATCGCTGAAGCCCGAGGCGTTCAGGTTGGCGAAGATTGTATTTCACCCGCCAGCCATTCCGCCTTTTCCACCCCCATTGAACTGCTGGAATTCCTCGAACAGCTGCGAAGCCTCTCCGGCGGCAAACCGGTCGGCTTCAAGCTCGCCATTGGCCACCCCTGGGAATGGTTCGCCATCGTTAAGGCCATGCTGAAGACAGGCAAAAAGCCCGATTTCATCGTGGTTGATGGCGGCGAAGGCGGCACCGGTGCGGCGCCACTGGAGTTCATCAATCGCCTTGGCATGCCGATGACTGAAGCCCTGCTTCTGGTTCATAACACACTGGTGGGTACCCACCTGCGCGAAGACATCGCCATTGGCGCCGCAGGCAAGATTACGTCCGCTTTCAATATTGCCCGTACCCTTGCTCTGGGAGCGGACTGGTGTAATTCCGCCAGGGGCTACATGTTTTCCCTGGGCTGCATCCAGGCATTGAATTGTCATACCGGCCGCTGTCCCAGCGGGGTCGCAACGCAAGATCCCCGTCGTGGCAATAAACTGGACGTCCCCTTGAAAAGCGAGCGGGTATTCAACTTTCATAAGAACACCCTGGATGCCCTCCAGAATCTGCTTGAGGCCTCGGGGCTCCGGCATCCCTCTGAGCTTGGCCCGGAGCACATCGTCCGTCGCGTCTCCAAAACCGAAGTGCATAGCTATCTGGACCTGTTTCCGTTCCTCGAACCGGGAGCACTACTGGAGGGCAAAACCGGCCTTAGGGTGTTCGACAAGTACTGGGAAAGCGCCCAACCGGATACCTTCGAGCCGCCGGAATTCATCCTGGCACTGCGGGAGACCAAGTTACGTTGATTTCGAGAGAAATTCGCCAGCCCGGTGTTTATTTTTAGCCTGGGCTGGTGTAGACTTCGCTCCCGCTAAGCCACTGAGATAAACCTTGTTTCTCGGCGGCTTGCAGTTTACGGGGCGTAGCGCAGCTTGGTAGCGCACTTGCATGGGGTGCAAGGGGTCGTAGGTTCAAATCCTACCGTCCCGACCAGAATTCCCTACACAAAGCCCGGGCCGAAAGGTCCGGGCTTTGTCGTTCTATCAGACAGCAACCGCCTGCCCACGCTTCTCCCAGGGGTATTCCCGAATCGGCAGGTGAATCAGTGCCGACAACGCCCCAACGCCCACACCAATCCACCACACCAGCGTGTAGTTGTGGTAGAGGTCGTACAGGGCCCCACCCAGCCAGACACCAAGAAAGCCGCCAAGCTGGTGCGAAAAGAATACCAGGCCATAGAGCGTGCCCATGTACTTCAAGCCGTAGATGTGCGCAACCAGGCCGGAAGTCAGCGGCACCGTCGCCAACCACAACGAACCCATTGCCACCGAGAAGAGCACCACGCTTTCAGGAGTAATGGGCGCCATGATAAAGGCGGCAGAGACGATTGTTCGTAACAGGTAAATCGTCGCCAGAAGGTACTTGCGCGAGTATCGGTTACCCAACCAGCCGGCCATCAGTGTGCCACCGATATTGAACAGACCGATCAGAGCAATTGAGATGGCGCCGAGCCCGGACGCTGACGTTACCCCCAGCACGTAGATCAGGCTGTCTGGCGTAATTGGCCCACACATTTCGGTTATAAACGCCGGAAAATGCGCGGTGATGAAAGCCAACTGATACCCGCACGAGAAAAAGCCGATAAAAATGAACAGGAACGAGGGGTCTTTCACCGCTCGCTTCAGCACCACCCCCATCGGTTCATCGGTCGATACCGAGGGCGCCGCCTTGGGTGCCCGCATAAACAGAAGGGCAAGCATCGACACCGTAATGAAACCGGCCAGCACCATGAACACGCTTTGCCAGGGCATCTGGCTCAGCAGCGCCTGCGCGACGGGCGGGCCAATGATCTGCCCTGCAGAACCGGCGGCGGTTGCAATACCCAGCGCCATGGAGCGATGCTTTTCTGGGGCAGAGCGCCCTACGACAGCGAGAATGACCCCGAATCCGGTTCCGGCAATCCCGAACCCAACCAGCATTTCCAGAAGCTGGTGCTGACCCGGGGTAATGGCGAATGCCGAGGCAACCAGCCCGACCACGTAACAGATACCGCCCACCAGGATAGCTTTGCGATCACCGTAGCGTTCAGCAAAGGCACCAAAGATCGGCTGCCCGATGCCCCAGAACAGGTTCTGAATGGCGATGGCCAAAGAAAACGACTCCCTTGGCCAGGCAAATTCCAGGGCAATCGGCAGTTGAAACAGACCAAACGAGGCCCGCACGGAAAAACCAACCAGAATAATAATACAGCCTGCGACAAGTACAGGGTTGATCAGTCGATCGTAGGTGCCGGAGGCCGTGCCAGACATGGTTACAGATTCCCGGAGCTGAACAGTCGGTGCGCCAGAATAAGCGCGAAGCCAATCAGTATACCTGAAGCGGCGAAAGCCAGGGTAAAGCCGCTCAGTTCAAGTAGCAGGCCAAAGAACAGGGGCGCCAGAAAGTGCACCGCCCGGTTTGCCATCAAACGCATACCCAATGCCCCTGCGCGCCGCTCACGTTCCACAGATTCCGCCAGAATCACCATGGACAAAGGCTGGGTAAGGCCAGAACCGATACCAACAAGCATGGCCAGGGCTGCCATCAGCATGACCTGCTCAGACACGCCCAGCAGTGCCAGACCAATGGCGAGTGTTCCAAGCGAGAGCAGGACTGTCGGCACACGGCCACCCGCCAAGGCAATAATCCGGGCCATAAAGGGCCGAACCAGCATGGAAACGCCGGCACGAAGACTGACCAGAACTCCGATAATCAACGGGCTGATGGCCAGGCTCTCCAGGTACACTGGCAAATAGCTGCCGTAGACCCCGAGCGCAAACATCCCCAATATCGTGACCAGAATCGACAACTGCACCCCACGGTTACTGCCGACAAGCTGCCATTGCGCCCGGAAACCCGCCTGCTTTCGGGTAACGTGAATACGCTCCCTCGCCTGCCCGGTCAGGCGGAGTGTTACAACGCCCGAGACCAGCGCAAACAGAGCCATCACAAGGAACACGTACTGGGTACCAGAAGACTTCAGCACAACACCGGCCAACAGGGGGCCGATAACCTGCCCGCCCGACAGCCAGGTGGCATACCAGCCAAAGTACTGCTCCAACCTCGGCCCGGTGCCCAGGTTGGAAATGATGGTTTGGGCAGCCAGAACCATCTGGAGGTGAGCCAGCCCCACCAGCAACTGACCAGTCACGAGGCCCGCATAGCCATACCACGTATGCATCGACAACAAGCCTGCCACCATAATGCCCGCCCCGGCCAGCAGCGTGGCCCTGCCACCAAACCGGCTCACGATGCCTCCCAGGGGAATGGCCAGCACCAGCGGTAGCAGATACTGGGCGCTTAACACTGCACCCAGAACGAGAGGAGACGCGCCAAGCTGAAGCCCATACACAGGCACTGCCACAATCAGCATTGAGTAGACGACAAAACACAGCGTCAGTGACAGACAGACCGCGAAGAAATTTTGCGAGGCCTCAGAGGCTCGCCCGGAAGAGTCGCGGTGGCTGGAATGGTTGCTTTGCAAGTGGATGCCCGATTCGAATGAAGTAGCTAAAACGGGCTATGGTAACGCGAATGGCTCGCAACAAAAACGCGAGGAAAGGAAAAGCCGGGGGAAGCGATCCCCCGGCCCAAACCGGCTTTATTCAGCCGACGCAATCAGGCTGGCGTTACCGCCGGCCGCTGTGGTGTCGATACACAGATGCCGCTCAATCACGTAGCGTTGATCCAGCTTGTGTTCTGTGATCACCGGCAACAGCGCGCCCTCACGCTTACTCAGCGCCATGCGGTACTGCTTGAGCAGCGGCTTCTCGGCTACGCTCACCACCGCTTCAAAGCCGGTCAGATGGCTCAGAGCGTCCGGATCAAGCATGCCATCGCTGGCAACAATCGGAAGGCCCGCCTTGATGGCATCGGCCAGTGCCTTCTCGGCGCCCGGTGCAATCACCACCACCTTGTTACCCTGCGACAGGGCGGTGCCGGCCTGCTCAACGGCAGACTCGGCGTCTGGACCAAGGCACAGTACCAGCCCGCGACCATGGCAGGACAGATGGTTCTGCTCGCCCGTCGGCCCCGGCATCTCCTCGTAGCCTTCGTCCAGAGGCGCCGGCACCTTGCCGAAGAAGGGCTCCAGCAACGTCTGACGACCTTCCGCCTCCGGTACCGCTACTTTGGCCAGCTTGTCGATCAGCTTCTGGGCCTTGTCGGTACTGAGCACCTTGTCACTGGACTGAGCAGCCTTTTCAACCACCAAACCCCGCAGGAAGCGGCGCACGTACTGCGGGCCACCGGCTTTCGGCCCGGTACCCGACAATCCCTCGCCACCGAATGGCTGGGAACCGACGATGGCGCCAATCTGGTTACGGTTCACGTAGGTGTTACCCACCTTGATACGACTGGCAATGTGCTCGATCCGGCGGTCAACGCGGCTATGAATACCGAAAGTCAGGCCGTAGCCCTTGGCATTGACGGCATCAATCACCTTGTCGATGTCCTTGGCTTCAAACGTAGCCACGTGCAGAACCGGGCCGAAAATTTCCTCTTCCAGCTCTTCAATTCCGCTCACCTGAAGCACTGCAGGCGACACGAACAGGCCCTTCTCCGGTACGTTCAGTTTCTTGAGCAGCTTGCCCTGCTGCTCGAATTTCTGGCAATGGTCGGTAATCTTCTTGCGGGCATTTTCGTCGATCACCGGGCCCACATCGGTCGACAACTGCCACGGATCACCAATGCCCAGTTCCTCCATGGCACCGTAGAGCATTTCCAGCAGATTATCGGCAATGTCCTTCTGTACATACAGCATGCGAAGTGCAGAACAGCGCTGACCGGCGCTCTGGAAGGAGGATGCCAGCACATCACGCACCACCTGCTCCGGCAACGCGGTGGAATCCACGATCATGGCGTTCAGGCCACCGGTTTCTGCCACCAGCGGTGCATCCGGCTCCATGTGTTCGGTCATGGCCTTGTTGATCCGCTGCGCCGTGGCGGTTGAACCCGTGAAACACACGCCGGTCACCCGGGCATCTGAGGTCAGGCCAGAACCCACGGTGGCGCCGGTACCAGGCAATAGCTGGATCGCAGCCCGGGGGATGCCTGCCTGATGCATCAGCTCTACGGCCCGGAAGGCCAGCAGCGAGGTTTGTTCTGCCGGCTTGGCCACCACCGCGTTACCGGCCGCCAGGTTCGCCAGAATCTGGCCAGTAAAGATCGCCAGCGGGAAGTTCCAGGGCGAGATACAACACATCACACCACGGGCCTCGCCGTCATGCTTGTAACGGATGCCTTCGTTGGCATAGAACATGGCAAAATCCACGGCCTCGCGAATCTCGGCCACGGCATCCAGCAGGGATTTACCGGCTTCGCGGGTCGTCAGCGCAAACAGCTCGTGCACGTTCTCTTCGTAAAGGTCACCGACCTTACGGATCATGGCCGCACGCTCTTCCGCAGGTACAGCAGACCACTGTTTGAAGCCATCCTGGGCGGCGTCCAGAGCCGACGAAATATCCGCCTCTGAGGTATAGGTGATGTGGCCAACCAGATCGTCCGGGTTTGCCGGATTCCGCACCTCAACCACTTCGTCACTGACAGAATCCACGGCCAGTATCGGGCCACCTTTCCACTGATGGCTCTTGTAACGGTTACGACCTTCATCAATCTCGGCCACCGTCACCGGATCCGTAATATCCCATCCTTTGGAGTTTCGACGCTGCTCACCAAAGATTTT
>NZ_DIHV01000047.1:23260-25411 GCF_002420325.1 Marinobacter sp. UBA5687 | reverse complement strand
GGCTTTCACGTGCAGGGAGAACATCACGCCGGTGTTCTCACAGTCGGCAATGGCGTCTTCGAAGAACTTCACCAGCGCCTTCTTGCTCATGAACATACCGTCGAGCACTTCGCCTTCCTGCAGCGGCAGGTCGGATTTCAGAACGGTCTGTTCGCCCTTTTTGTTCTCGAACACGATGCGGGCGTTGGTGGCCTTGTCCAGGGTCACGGACTGCTCGCTGGAGTAAAAGTCGCCACCGCGCATGTGCGCCACGTGGGTACGCGAGGCCGGGCTCCATTCGCCCATGGTGTGCGGGTACTTACGTGCGAAGGCCTTGACCGCGGCCGGCGCGCGACGATCGGAGTTACCTTCACGCAGTACCGGGTTAACGGCACTGCCCAGCACCTTGCTGTAACGGGCGTGAATTTCTTTCTCTTCGTCGGTCTCCGGGTGCTCCTTGTACTCGGGCACCTTGTAGCCTTGCTCGTTCAGTTCTTTGATCGCGGCACGCAGCTGGGGAATGGAGGCGGAGATGTTCGGCAGTTTGATGATGTTGGCGTCCGGATCCTTGGTGTACTCACCCAATTCAGCCAGGGCATCCGGAACCCGCTGGTCTTCCTCAAGGTAGTCCGGGAAGCCTGCCAGAATACGCGCCGCGAGAGAGATGTCGCTGGTTTCGAAGTCGATGCCAGCCGGCTTGGCGAAGGTTTCCAGGATGGGAAGCAGTGACCGGGTGGCGAGGGCGGGGGCCTCGTCGGTCAACGTGTAGACAATCTTGGCTTTGGATGATGTCATTTTCGTCCTCAGGCTATTGGGTGGGTTCAGGACGGTCATGGCGCGGTCGGGCGTCTTGTGAACGTCCGGTCGGGCCAGTGACTGATTCGGAACTTTTGATAGACCTACTAAGATAGCATTTTTTACAAAATTTTGGTTACGATCTTAGTATAAGAACGGACTTAAAATGCCTGATCTTCCGTGACAGGACGATGAAATGGCGGGAATTTACGAAACTTTCTAACATTTATCAGGTAAGGGGTAAGCGTGACAGGGGGAGAGCTTTCCAAAACACGCTGTGAATACCTCCCTGTACGCTCTGCTCCGCCATCCATGGCTCCGCAAGGTTTTGGAAAGCTCTCCCCCTGCCACGCCCAAACGCTGTACGGGTAGTCCAATTTCATCGTCGCAGAGTTCGCAAATATGGGCTGTTTTGTCGACAAAACAGCCCATATCGGCACACTTCACATTCCCCTTTATCCAGAATCAGTCGGGCAACAACCCTGCTTGCGCCAAACGTTCCCGAATCCGGTCCAGCGCTTCCGGGTTATCCAGTGCATCCCGGTTGTCGGCTTTCCTGGAGCCGTTGATCAGCCGGGCCACCGCGAGTTCCACTTTTTTGCCGCTACGGGTGTAGGGAATGTCCGGCACCTCGACAATGTGTTTGGGCACATGTCGGGGGCTGGCGCCTTCGCGGATTCGGGTTTTCAGGGTTTTGACCAGGTCGTCGGTGACAGTCTGGCCTTCGGCCGGAACCACGAACAGCACCACTTCCACGTCGCCGTCGATCTGGCGTCCGACCACGAGGCTGTCTTTAACCGCGTCAACGGTTTCCACCTGACGATAGATTTCGGCGGTGCCGATGCGCACGCCGCCGGGGTTGAGGGTGGCGTCGGAGCGGCCGTAGATGATGGCGCCGCCATGTTCGGTGAATTCGATGAAGTCGCCGTGGGCCCAGACGCCGGGGAAGGTATTGAAGTAGGCATCACGATAGCGTTCACCGTCTGGATCCTGCCAGAAGCTGACCGGCATTGAGGGCAACGGCTGGCGGCAGACCAGTTCGCCCCGGCCTTCGCTGACCGGCTGGCCGTCGTCGCCGTAGGCGACCGCGTCCACGCCCAGGAAGCGGCACTGGATTTCACCTCTTCGCACCGGTAACAGTGGTGTTGATCCCACAAAGCAGCCGCAGATGTCGGTGCCGCCGGCGATGGAGCCCAGCAATACGTTGGGAGCACCGTCGGTATAGATCCAGTCGTAGTCTTCCGGCAACAGCGGGGAGCCGGTGGAGAACACCACGCGCAGGTGGCTCTGGTCCAGGTTTTTCGCCGGTTGCAGTTCAGCTTTGCGGCAGCCGGCGATGAAACGGGCGCTGGTGCCGTAGTGGGTGACCCGTTCTTT
>NZ_DIHV01000047.1:0-22885 GCF_002420325.1 Marinobacter sp. UBA5687 | reverse complement strand
ACGGCGGCGCCGGTCATCAGGGCAGAGGCCTGCCAGTTCCACATCATCCAGCCGCAGGTGGTGAAGTACAGGAAGCGGTCTTCCGGGCCAACATCACCATGGAGCATCAGTTCCTTGGCGTGGTTAACCAGCAAGCCGGCAGTACCGTGCACGATGCACTTGGGTTTGCCGGTGGTGCCCGAGGAATAGAGGATGTACACCGGGTGATCCGGATCGACCGGGGTGAACGAGGGAGCCTCGCCTTCACCGGCTTTCAGGGCCTCATCCCAGGTGGTAACCAGTTCGCCGGAGATCGGTGCTTCATCGGGCAGTTGGGCAATGCTGACCACCACCTTCAGGGAGGGCAGGCCCGCGATCAGCTCGGCGAAGTCGGCCTGGCGCGCGAACACTTTGCCGCCATAACCGTAGCCGTTGACCACAATGAGGGCTGAGGGCTCGATCTGGCCGAAGCGGTCGTTGATGGCGCCGATGCCGAAGTCCGGTGATGCGGAGCTCCAGATCGCGCCCAGGCTGGTAGCCGCCAGCATGCCCACCAGGGCTTCATAGCCATTGGTGACCACACCCGCCACCCGGTCGCCCTTGGCAATGCCCTTGCTGCGCAGGAAGGCTTCCAGAGCACCGGCGTCGGCTTTCAGTTCGGCGTAGGTCTTGCGCAGTACCGGGCGGGTTTCACAGTAGGCCACCACCGCTTCTCTATCAGCATGGTCGCCGTCCGCCAGCCGCAGCAGGTTGGCGGCAAAATTCAGTTTCATGCCCGGGAACCATTCCGCACCGGGCATTTCCCGGTTGCCAAGCACCTGTTTGGCCGGTGTCTCGCAGACCAGGCCGCAGTAGTCCCAGACCTTCTGCCAGAAGGTGTCCAGTTCGGTAATCGACCACTGGTGCAGGGCGTGGTAATCATCAAAGGGGCCAAAGCCCTGTTGCTCCAGCCAGGCCTTGAACTGGCCCATGCGGGAACGGGTGAGGGTGTCCTGGTCCGGGGTCCAGACAACCGGTGATTGTTCTGTGTTGCTCATCCGTCTCTCCAGAAAATTACTGCATATGCCAGCCGTGGCTGACCACGATCGACTGGCCGGTCAGGGCAGCGGACGGGAAGGCTGCCAGATGCACCGCCAGTTCTGATACGTCTTCCAGGGTGGTGAACTTCCCGTCCACGGTGTTCTTGAGCATGACCTTGCTGATCACTTCTTCTTCGGAAATGCCCAGCTCTTTGGCCTGCTCCGGTATCTGCTTGTCCACCAGCGGTGTGCGCACAAAGCCGGGGCAGATAATGTTGCTGCGCACCCCGTGCTCCGCACCTTCTTTCGCCACCGCCCGGCACAGGCCCAGCATGCCGTGCTTGGCGGCGACATAGGGTGCTTTCAGGGGCGAAGCTTCCACCGAGTGTACCGAGCCCATATAGAGCATAGTACCCCCACCTTGGGCGTACATCTGGCGCAGGGCCGCCCGGGTCACCAGGAAGGCGCCGTCCAGGTGCACGTTCATCACCTTGCTCCAGTCGGCATAGGCCAGCTTGTGCACCGGGTCGATATGCTGGATACCGGCATTGGCCAGGGCGACATCGAGCCTGCCCCAGTGTTGAACGATGGTAGCCACGCCCTGGTCAACCGCCTGTTCGTCGGTGACATCCATGGCCAGGGCCAGGGCCGTGCCGCCGGCCTGTTCAATGGCTGCCACGGTGTCGGCGGCGCTTTCGAGGGTCAGGTCTGCCACCGCCACCCGGGCCCCTTCGCGGGCGTAATGTTCAGCAATGGCGCGGCCAATGCCCCGGCCGGCGCCGGTAATCAGGGCAACTTGATTGTGAAGACGCATGGTCACAGTCTCCTTTCAGGGTTGGAATTGTTATTGGAATCCGCAAGGAGGGCCGGTCAGCCCCCTCCGTATACCTCGTTGGGCAGCCAGGTGGCCAGCGGCTCGAACCAGAACACCAGGGCCAGCGCCAGCAACTGCAGAGCAATAAACGGAAGTACGCCCAGATAGATATGCCGTGTGGTGATGCCCGGCGGGCACACGCCCTTGATATAGAACAGTGAGAAACCCACCGGTGGCGTCAGGAACGAGGTCTGCAGGCAGATGGCGAACATGATGGCAAACCACACCGGCTCCACGCCCATCTTGAACAGCACCGGCGCCACCAGCGGCAGAATGATCAGGGTGATTTCCACCCAGTCCAGGAAGAAACCGAGCAGGAAGGTGATGAACAGCACCGTCAGCAGGACCCCGGTGGTACCGAAAGGCAGCCCGGTAATGGCGCTTTCAATCACCTCGTCACCACCCAGGCCACGCAGCACCGAGGCAAACACCGTGGCACCGATAAAGATGCCGAAGATGAAGGCCGAGGTGCGGCTGGTCTGGTACAGGGATTCTTTCAGGGTGGCCATGTCCAGGCGCTTGCTGACAAAGGCCATCAACATGGCGCCACCGGCACCCACGGCCGAGGCTTCTGTGGTAGTGGCAATGCCGAAGAAAATCGAGCCCAATACGGCAATGATCAGGGCCATCGGTGGCAGCACCGCCTTCAGCACATCCAGCCAGGCCCGAGCATCCAGCGGCTCCCGGTTCTTCGGCGCAGGCGCCAGGTCTTTTTTCAGGAACGACGCTATCAGAATGTACAGGATGTACATGGCCCCGAGCATGATGCCCGGAATCAGCGCCCCCATGAACAGTTTGCCAACCGAGGCATCTGAGGTACCCAGGCGATCCGCCATCAGCACCAGCATGATACTGGGTGGCACCAGGATACCCAGGGTACCCACGGAACAGGCCGTGCCCACGGCCAGGGATTTGTTGTAGTTGGCCTGCATCATCGGCCCCAGGGACAACATGCCCAGCAAGACCACGGAGGCCCCGACAATACCGGTGGAGGCGGCCAGCAGCACGCCGACAATCACCACGGTGATGGCATAACCGCCACGCAGCGGGCCAAGCACCCGCACCAGGCTGTGCATCAGTTTCTCGGCAATGCCGGAGCGGTCCAGCATGATGCCCATGAAAATGAACATCGGCAGCGCCACCATCAATTCATTGGCGACAATGCCGTAGATTCTGGCATCCAGCACCCCCATGGTGCCTTGCCAGGTAAACCAGAGCGGGGAGTCGAAATACTCCACCATCACGTGTCCGACAATGGCGAACACAAGACCAATACCCGCCAGTGACCAGGCTACCGGGAACCCCAGCAGCAGGAGCACCATGAAGCTGGCGAACATGGCGATAACAAGAATCGCTTCTACACCCATGACGTCTGCCTCGTGATTCAGGGATTGGGATGGCCGGTAGACCGGCGATCGTCTTCAGGGGGCGTTACGGCCCGGGGGAACCCGAACAGGAACGTGGCGCAACGCAGGAACCGGGAGAACAGCGCGATCATCACGAAGATCAGTCCCAGCGGCAGCATGCTTTTGAAAATGAACCGGTACGGCAGACCACTCGGGGCCTGGGAACGCTCGCTGTAGGTCCAGGCTTTCCAGGCGTAGGGCACCAGCACTTCCACCATTAGGTAGATCACCGGCAGCGCAAGCAGGGCAATGCCCAGCAATTCAATGACGGCCTGGGCCCGGGGCGGGAACTTTTCTTTCAGCACGTCGACCCGCACGTGGTCGTCACGCACCACGGCGTAGCCCAGGGTCAGCATGGTGGCAGTGCCGAACAGGTGCCAGGACAGCTCTTCCAGTGCAATGGAACCCTGAGACAGCACGTATCGTGAAAACACGTTGATAAGCACCACCACCAGTACACCGATCCACAGCCAGGAAGCAAAACGGCCGACCGCCACCACCAGGCGATCCAGGCGCCAGGCCAGGGCGTTGGTGGGCAGAAAATCCTCGCCCGGTGCCGGGGACTGCTCACCCCCGGAGACATTGGTATCAGTCACAACAACCTCGAATAGTCCGGATGCAGAGAGGGAATGCAGGCGGTATCAACGCCGCCTGCCATGATCATCATCCGCTGATCAGTCGTACTGGTAGAAATCCCGGGGCAGGTAGCCCTTGGAGTGCCAGATTGAGTGATGTTCCATGAACTCACGCTGGCTGGTGAGAACGCGCTTGAACATTTCGTCCTTGGCGGCGATTTCGTCCAGCACCTCGTTGGTGACCTTCTGCAGCTCCCGCAGGACAGGCTCCGGCAGGGTCTGGGCGGTTACGCCTTCTTTCTCATAGTCACGCAGGGCGGTTGGCTGGGCCCACTCGCTCTCGGCAAACCCCTTGAGAGTGGCCGACTCACAGCCCATTTCGATGAGGGCACGGGTTTGCGGCTCCAGCTTGTCCCAGGTGTCCTTGTTGACCAGCAGGTGCGAGGTGGTCAGGGTCTGGTGCCAGCCAGGCATGATGTAGTTCTTGATGATCTGATCCAGGCCCAGCATCTTGTCGATGGCCGGCTGGGAGAACTCGGTGGCATCAATGGTCTTGCGCTCCAGGGCCTGGTAGATCTCGCCACCCGGCACCATGGTTACCGATGCGCCCAGCTTCTCCAGGACCTTGCCGCCAATGCCGGCAAAGCGGATCTTCAGGCCGTCAAAGTCGTCCATGCCCTCGATGGGCTGCGCGAACCAGCCAGCGCCTTCCGGGCCGATGATGGAACACAGCATCGGGTGGATGTTGCGCTCCGCGTAGATTTCTTCCAGCAGCTCGCGGCCATCGCCCTCGTAGTACCAGGCCAGATACGCCGGTGGCTCCATGTTGAAGGGTGCGCCGGAATACAGCGGCAACGAAGCAATGGTGCCCTGGTCATAGCCGACCCAGGTGTAACCGGCGGGGTATTTGCCACTGCCAACGGCGTCCATGATTTCGAACGGCGGCACCAGTTCGCCCGGCTCGTAATAACGCAGCTGGATATCGCCACCGGAGATATTCTTGAGATTCTCGGTAAGGTGCTTGACCGGTGTGGTCAGACCCACGAGATGGGATGGAAACGCCAGAGGAACCTGCCAGCGAACCTTCTCTGCGGCCACGGCGTCCGCACTGGCCAGACCACCGGTGATAACCGCGGCGGCGGTAATGCCATAGGTCAGTTTTGAAAGCTTATGCTTGATCGACATGAAATGGATCCTTTTTGTTGTTGTCGTACAGCCACCGGTTCTTGCCGGCGGGCTACGTCTGAAATTGATCAGACAACGCAGGAAACCATAGCTGACTTTGGGTCGGGTCCAACGAGTTTGCGCCAGCTTTGTTTTCTTGCGTTGTTCTGACGTCCTGCAAACAGGCTATAGCAGACACCGTGCCACAGCCGATAATGCCTTTTATTTCATGCAGATAGATATTTCAGGCAGTTCTGGAGTCAAGGCAGCTGTCCGGAAATCCGGACACTCATCGACAATGGTCGTAGGTGATTGTACGGGTAACGGGACAGCCGTCCGGAAATCAGGACAATCTGGCCAACTTCTCGTAGAGCACGGAACGGGAAATCCCCAACAGCCGGGCAGCCTTGGTCCGGTTGCCACGGCAGGTCACCAGGGCCTCTTCAATGGCCTGGGCTTCAGCCTCAGCCACAATGCGGGCCAGCGGACGCACAGAGCGAGCGGGCACCGGCGAGACCAGACGCTGGCCAGCACGGGGCAGCACTTTAAAGATCGCGTCCGCATCCAGTAAATCGCCATCCTCACTCATGGTCAGGGCCCGCTCCAGCACGTTGCGCAATTCCCGGATGTTGCCCGGCCAGTCGTAACTGCCCAGCGCCGCGACGCCGGCATCGGTAATCTCGCCACGCATGTCCTGACCCTCGCAGATTTCACCCAGCAGGGCTTCGCAGAGCACACCCAGATCGGCCAATCGGTCCCGCAGGGGTGGGATATTGATCTCCAGCACATTCAGCCGGTAATAAAGATCCGAGCGGAAGCTGCCTTCCGCAATCATGGCCTCCAGGTTGCGACTGGTGGCCGCAATCACTCTCACATCCACCGTCGTCACCGTGTTCGAACCCAGGGCCTCGATCTCGCCCTCCTGCAATGCCCGCAACAGCTTGGCCTGCAGGGGCAGCGGCATATCCCCCACCTCATCCAGAAACAGCGTACCGCCGTTGGCCAGTTGGAACTTGCCCTCCCGGGTACGACGGTCGGCACCGGTGTAAGCGCCCGGGGCGACACCGAAGAATTCCGCCTCCAGCAGGTTTTCCGGCACCGCCGCCACGTTCACACCAACAAACGGCTTGTCCGCCCGGGGCGACACCGCATGGATAGCCTGGGCCAGCACCTCTTTGCCGGTGCCGGTTTCCCCCAGCAGCAGTACCGGCATGTCCCGGCCTGCCGCCAGTCGCGCCCGGCGCTTCACCTCAAGGGCCGCCGGACTGCCACCGACAAAATCGCCCAGACTGTAGCGGGTGCCCCGGCTTTTCTTCGCCAGTGCCTTGCGGGCCGCCGCCAGATCCCGGTGCAGGCGCCGGTATTTGGACACCAGCGGCGTCAGCGGTTGCAGATCATCATAGAGCACGAAGGCCACGGCACCGACAATGCCGCCCTGATCGTCGTAATACGGCAGTCGGGTGACCACCAGTTGCTGCTTGTTGTGTTCCATGATGTCCAACAGCAGGGGCTTCCCGGTTTCCACCACCTCAGGCATCCGGGTCTGCGGAATCACCTTGCGCACCGGTTTGCCAATGGCGTGGGAAGGGTCCACCAGGCCCAGCAGCTGGGAATAGCTGCTGTTGATCCAGGTGATGTTGGTCTCACGGTCAACAGCGATGGCACCGGCACTGGCCTCCTCAAACATCGGGAACAGGGCTTCGATCAGGTCACGGGTCAGGCCGCTCTTGTTCTTGTTGGTAAACAACTCGCTCATAGTCCGCGTGCTCACGGGTGGGGATGGTTTCATGGGCAATCCTTGGGCGTCCGGATTTCCGGACGCCGTCACGGGAGTATAGGAAGCCCCCGGTGCGGGGGCAAACCTCCAAAGGTGGCATTTCAACCGTCGGTAATCAGTCCGGGATCTGCAACTGGTTACCGGTGAAGACAATCCGGTCCGCTTCCGCCGGTTCGGATTGAATGGGCGGCAGGTTCGCCAGGGTCAGGGGCGTGGTCAGGCTGCCCCGGGGCACCGTGCGCACCACCTGACTGGGCGGCAGCGGCTGCTTCTCGACGAGATGGGCCCACACCAGATCCAGTGCCTGGAAGTAGTAGTGATGCAACGGCACATAGCGGTCACCGATGCCCGGAAAGCCGTTGAGCACGTCCAGGTGATGGGCGTTGAGTATTTCGTAATAGCG
Organism: Marinobacter sp. UBA5687; assembly: GCF_002420325.1. Classification (NCBI taxonomy): domain Bacteria; kingdom Pseudomonadati; phylum Pseudomonadota; class Gammaproteobacteria; order Pseudomonadales; family Marinobacteraceae; genus Marinobacter; species Marinobacter sp. UBA5687. Next base: position 15,688 of record NZ_DIHV01000047.1, on the reverse strand, counting down.
CAGGTTGCTGTGGCGGCCTTCCACTGCCTGGTTCAGGCCGACATAGGGCCGGGAGGTGTGGTTGATGGGCAGGATGGCATCGGCCCGCCCGGTGACAAACACCGTCGGCTTGCGCTGCAGGTCTCCGCTGGCCCGCACCGCTGAAATGCCACGGCTAATGGCTTCATGCAGCTCGGCCCGATCGCCCTCGAGGGGCTCGCCGGTCACCACATCCCTGCCTTCGGCAAGACTTCTCAGGCACAACAGGGCATCCAGCCCGTAATCCACCTGGCTGGAACTGGGCGAAGCGCTAACGGCAAGGTTCGTGGGCTGGCCCTCAGCGTCGTCGTAGACCAGGTTGACACCAGCCGAGGGCGGAATGCCGTTACTCGCTGCAAACAGCGCCGCCTCGGCCGCAGGCATCAGTGGCACCACTGCCCCGGCACTGCCGGTCGCCGCCAGGCTCAGGCCACACACTCTGTCTTCAACACCCGCGCGGCCGTATGCATTGGCGTAGGTCATGGCAATGCTCTGGGCGACCGCCAGGCCAAAATGCACCGGCGCCAGCAGTTTCTGCTCCGGCTGCACCCCGAAGTCCTCGTTCAGGATCCGTTGCGCATCGAGGGCCCAGTCATCCTGAGTAGCGCCCGACACCAGCCCCTTATTGAACAGGGAGTGGCAGATGCTCTGGCCAGTCACCGGCGGGTTGAACACGCCGTTCAGGGGGGCGAGATCGCGGATGCCGGGGGCCTGGTTGGCACAACCCTGGTACACCGCCAGCGCGGTGGTGTAATCCAGCAGGCTGCGGCTGTGTTCCGTCAGTGCAGGGCCATTGCCCTGACGAATGCTGAAACTCCGGTCCACAAGGGGATTCACATTGGGCTCAGACACCGCCACACCATCAATCAGACCTTTCTCATCCTGTTCCGCCGCCCGCACCGAGGCTCCGCCGCCGTTGGAAACACTGGAGGCAATCACCAGGGTGTTCCTCGGGTTGATAGTTCGGAGATTTTCACCATTACCCAGTTCCCGGCCATGGAGTGTGTTCAGCACATAGAAGCCGAACTCAATGGATTGCAACACATGCCGGCCCCAGTCTGCCTCCGGGTTCTGTTTGGAATGGGCGTGTTTCCAGGCGAAGCGATACGGCCACTGGCTATTGAAATCATCCCGGCTCTGAGCGTCCAGATCCGCCCGGAACAAGGCTTCTTCAGGTTCCGTGGTAAGTGTTCCGTTCACGGACTGGGCGGTGTTTGTGGCGAGGTTATGGGCGCCGGTACCGGTGCCTTTATCGGTATAAACCACTGCGCAGCCCTTTTTCAGGCCCCACTCCCCGGCGGTGCCAATGGCGCCGTAGATCCCGCGGGAACCCGAGGAGGGCGCGGTTACCATGCACGGAAAATCCGGATCAAAGCTGTCGGGCACCTGGGCCATTACCGTCACCGGCACAGTGGCGCCCGGCACCTGCATCAGGGCAATGAATTCCTGGCCCGGAATTCGGCCACTGGCGTTACCCACGGCCGGGCCAAACAGGCTGCCATAACCTCCGCCGGGTGCGGTATCCACCAGCGCCCGGTAATTGTTGTAGATGGCCAGCCGGCGCAACTCTGCCGGTGTCGGATTCAGGGCATCGACAAACGCCGGTGGTGAGGCACTGGCCAGACCCTCCGGCCCCAGGCCAGCGGTAAGAAGATCATCGGTATTGCCATCGTAAGCAAACTGCTGGACATCGCTCACCAGGAAATCAGGCAAGGAGTTGAACACCTCGTCCTTCTTGCAGGCAGTGAGCGTTACCGTGGCAGCACCTATCAGGGTGCAGAGCATCATTCGTTTCATGGTCGGTCCTTGTTTGTTGTTGTTGAATCGGCCCCATGGGCGCCACGGCCCATGCGGATCCTGTGCCAACCGGACAAGACCATGAATATATTTAGAAAAATGAAAAATTACTGGCACTTGAGAGGGGGCTATTCCGGAATTCCGGACAGCGGTTGCGCGTGCAATGGCATGGCACGCGCGCAGCATCGCCGCTGGCCGCAGACTGTCCGGCAGACCGAACACTGTCTGAAAAACCAGACACCGGGCAGCGAAACTAGCCTATTCGAACAAAGGGCAATAAGCTGATTGCCGCAATTGCAGCGATGGCCAGGCAGGCCGCCAGAGTCCGCAGCGGATAACGTCGAAACATGGAGCCGATGCCACCGATTTCGCCGCGGGCCAGGCCTTGCTCATAGGCCTGGCGCTGCCTCTCGAAACGCTGACGCTGATACTCATCCAGCAACGCCTTGGCTCGCTCCGCCTCTTCCGCATCGTGAACCCAGAAGCCGCCCATGCTGATGCCCCAGCGGCTGGGCGGGGTCTCGTAGTAGCGCACCTCATGCTCCTCGAACAGAGCCCGGATCTCGTCGGCCTCGTCGTCGGGTACATGGCGCAGATTCATCAGGTGATGGGGCATGGCGCGTCCATTGACTGGTATCAGGATCGTAATTGCCTATATGCTAACAGCAAAGCACCCACGACCGAACTTGCATCAGGACACTGAATGAGCCCGAACCCCCTTTGTCTGCTGCTGGATTTTGACGACCGCGTCCAGCGGGACAGGGATCAGCCCCCCGCCTTTCTCCACCGCCGGGACCGGCGCTTTGCTCTGGACTGCGAACAGCAGGGAATAAAGCCCAGCCCTTCGCGCTGGCTGGCACACATGGATCGACTGTCCGGCCCCGGCGGCACCGTGACGGCTGGCCGTCGGGAACTGAAACTCTGGCGCCGGGCAACCAGCGGCTTCACCGGTGCCGGTTGCCTGATGGGCATCGTGACCATGCTGGGCCTGCTGTTCTATGACGGCGGCCAGCGCATCAACATCACCGTGATTCTGACCTTTGTGCTGTTCCAGTTGCTGCTGGCACTGGCCACCACGCTACAGGCCATAGTCGGCTGGCAACCCTGGCGCTGGTTGCTGAAACGTCTGCACCTGGAACACGCCAGCCCGACCCGGGCCCGGCTCCAGCCACTACTGATGGCGCGGGCGGCCCACGCCGGCGGCGTTGCTTTTGGTCTTGCCGGCCTGGCCACGCTGCTGATCATGGTGGTGGTCCAGGACCTGGCCTTTGGCTGGAGCACCACTCTGGATACCGCCGCTTCCGGCTACCACCATCTGGTCAGCGCCCTGGCGGCGCCCTGGTCCTGGTTGTGGCCTTCCGCCGTGCCATCCCTGGAGCTGGTGGAAGTAACCCGGTTCTTTCGCGCCGCTCCTGTCACAACCGGAGTCGAGCCTTCACGCTGGGGCCAGTGGTGGCCCTTCGTGGTTATGTTATGGCTGACCTGGACGGTGATACCGCGTGTGCTGTTGCTGGTTCTCAGCCAAAGCCTGCTACGCCGTCGTGCCACTCGGCTGCTGGCCGGCCATCCCGGCATGAAGGCTCTGTTATACCGGATGGAAACCGCCACCCTGGATACCGGTAGCAGCCACAACGATGCCGCCGACCTGCCAGACACCCGCACCCGGGCCCAGCCAGACCAACTGCCGGACACCCCGCTGATGATCTGCTGGGCCGGTGCCGGCGAACCGGAGTTGCCCCAACGCCTGCAGGCACCGGATTGCCGAATTTTCCGGGCCGGGGGCCGGGCCAGTCTGGCCCAGGATGAAGACGTACTGGCACAAGTAGGCATCCACCTGGCCGGCCAGGAACATCCGGCAGTCATTGTCGTCACCCGCAGTTGGGAGCCGCCCACCGGCGAGCTGCACGATTTTCTGGAGACCGCCCGGGAGCGCTGGCCCTCGAATAGCCGGGTAACCCTGCTGCCGCTGGCGAGCGATCCGAACCAGCCGCCGCAGACTCACCTGGTTCAGCCCTGGCTTCGGTTTAGCGAACGCCTGGCTCCGGGCTTTGCCTCGGTGGCCTTGCCGCCTACCGAAGAGCCCAACCCCTATCTGGCCGGGAGTGCACAACCATGACCAATGCTCCGGTATTCGCCGTGGTCGGCCACCCGAACAAGGGCAAATCCAGTGTCGTCGCCACCCTGTCCCAGAACGACGCTATCGCCATTGCCCTGGAACCCGGTACCACCCGGGCCCGGCAGGATTATCCACTGAGCGTTGATGGCCAGAAACTCTATACCCTGGTGGACACCCCTGGTTTCCAGCGCCCACGGCGGGTATTACAGTGGCTGGAAGCCCACAGCATTTCCGCCTCGGATCACCCGGAAACCGTGCGGGCTTTTGTGCTCCAGCACCGGGGCGATGACCGGTTTGTCGATGAATGTGAATTGCTGGCACCGATCGTGGAAGGTGCCGGGATCATCTATGTGGTGGATGGCTCGGTGCCCTACAGTGCCGAGCACGAGGCGGAAATGACCATTCTGCGCTGGACCGGGCGTCCGAGCCTGGCGCTGACAAACAGTATCGGTGAGGACGATTACAGCGACACCTGGCAGGCCGCACTGGGCCAGTTCTTCCAGGTTGTCCGCAAGTTCGACGCTGTTCGCGCCCCGTTTGAGCAACATCTAAGCCTGTTACGAGCGTTCGGCCAGCTGGAACCGGACTGGGAGGCGCCGCTGGAACGGGCCACCCGGTTCCTGTCCGAACAGCGCCGCCAGCGTCGGCGCCAGGCGGCAGGCCTGGTTGCCCGAGCCCTCGAAGACCTGATGTCATATCAGGAACGACGCACACTGACGCTCAACCAGATCGCCGAAACCAGCGATACGAGCCTCGCCGAGACCCTGCGGGATCGCTGGTACCGGCACCAACGCCAACGGGAACAGGCCCTCAGAATCGACATTGAGCACCTGTACCAACATCAGCGCATACGCCGCCAGGAAGCCGAACTGCAGTGGCACAGCCAGCACGATCTGTTTTCCGAGGACACCCGCAAGCACTGGGCGGTCAGCAAGCGCTACCTGGCCACCGCGGGCTTTGGTGCCGGAGCGGTGAGCGGTGCCGGCATTGATGCCGTAACGTTTGGCTCGTCGCTGGGCACCGGCGCCCTGCTCGGAGGGTTGATTGGCGCTGCCGGCAGTTACTTCTACGGGGATCGCCTGGTTTTGCCGGCACTGAGCATCGGGCCCATGAAGGACGGCCTGAAAACCGCCAGCTTCGGGCCTGTACAGGACAGCCAGTTCGGCTATGTTGTGTTAGGGCGGGCGGTGGATCACTGGTGGCATATCAGCCAGCGGAACCACGCCGGGCGGGATTTGCTGGAACTGGAACCGGCCGACCATCACTGGCTGGAACAGCTCGACAAAGCCAGCCGGCGGGAAATCCAGAAAGCCTTCGAACGGTGCCGGAAACAACGAGCTCTGACCCATCAGCAGAGGGAACAATTTGCTGCCGCCATCGAGCAGGCCATGGCGGCATACGACGACTGGCGGTTGAATCGAGCCTGAGGCGCATGTTTATACTGTATGGCTATTCCATCACAAAATGAGGAATGCGAATGAAAATCGTACGAGTGCAAGACATTATCGGTACCGAGCGTGAAGTCAGCGACAAGCAGTGGACCAGCCGCCGCCTGTTGCTGAAGAAGGATGGCATGGGCTTCTCCTTCCACGAAACCATTATCAAGGCCGGCTCCGAGCACACCTTCTGGTACAAGCACCACCTGGAAGCGGTTTACTGCGTGGCGGGTAACGGCCGCATCAAGGATCTCGCCACCGGCGAAGTGCACGAAATCACCGATGGCACTCTGTACGCCCTCGACAAGCACGACCGTCACACCCTGTACGGCGGCACTGAAGACATGCGCCTGATCTGTGCCTTCAACCCGCCCGTAACCGGCCGGGAAGTGCACGACGAAGACGGTGCTTACCTGCCGGATACCAGCGAAGACTGATTCGCTCCGCCGTGGCATTTCAAACCGCCGCGACCACACCGCCACCGCCAGCCCGATTGCTGCCGGTGGCGGTGTTGCTTTGGCTGGCCGGTGTTTACCTGCGTATACCCGTGCTGGTGGCCCCGCCGCTGGCGCCCTTCATTGGCGATGAGCTGGCCCTGACCCAGGCATTGACCGGCGCCCTGACCACACTGCCCATCCTGATGCTGGCCATTGGCGCCATGCCTGGTTCGCTGGCCATCTCCCGCATTGGCCCTAGGAACACCCTGGCGCTGGCCATGGTGATCATGGTGATCGGCTCAGCCGGCCGTGGTCTGGTACCGGACACCTTCACCCTGATGATAGCGAGCGCCGTCATGGGGCTGGGTGTGGCGATGATGCAACCAGCCCTACCAGCCCTGCTGCCGCGCTGGCTGGAACCCCACCACATTGCCCTGGGCTCCGCCATATACATGAACGGCATGCTCATGGGCGAATTCATCGGTGCCGGTATTACCCTGCCGGTTCTCATGCCTTTGCTGGACAACAGCTGGCGCGCCACCATGCTGGCCTGGTCGCTGCCGGCCCTGCTGGTGGCCGCCGCCCTGTTTCTGCCCAAACGGGACCTGGCCCGGCCCGCACGCAAAGCCGCCTGGCTGCCCGACTGGAAAAACCCGCTCACCCTGCGCCTGGGCCTGCTGCTGGGGCTTTCCGGCTCCATGTTCTTCGGCCTCAATGCCTACATGGGTAACCTGCTGGAACAACAGGGGCGTATCGGCCTGCTGTCCGAGGCCCTGTTCTGGTACAACATTGCTCAGGTCTTCGCCTCCCTGGTAATGCTGAAAATGGCGCGGGCCTGGGTCGGCCGCCGTACCTTCATTGTCGTCATGGCGGTTCTCAGCATTGCCGGCACCGCCGGCACTCTGGTGCTCGAAGGCTGGTGGTTCATTGCCAGCGCCACGCTGATGAGCTTCGTGGCCGGCATTCTGCTGATCCTGTTGGTGGCGCTGCCGCCTTTGCTGGTGAACTCCGCCGAAACCGGACGGCTGTCTGCCGGCACCTTCCTGGTGGGCTATACCATGGCCTTCTCGGTACCCATGCTCGGCGGCCTGCTCGCCGACTGGACTGGCGACACCCGTCATGCCGTGATGGCCATGGTGGCCTACAGCCTGCTGGTATTACCCCTGGCGTTCACCCTGGAACTGAAACGAAAAAAGGATCAGCCCGCAAGCTGATCCTTTCTGAGATACCTCACTGACCTTCGGTCAGATATAGTAATCCTTCAACGGAGGAAAGCCGTTGAATTCAATGGCACTGTAGGTGGTGGTATAGGCCCCGGTCGACAGCCAGTACATCCGGTCTCCGATCGCCAGATTCAGCGGCAGCGGGTACTTGTGATGCTCGTACATGATATCGGCACTGTCACAGGTCGGCCCGGCGATCACACAATCCTCACCTTCACCGCTTTTCTCGGTCCAGATCGGAAACTTGATGGACTCATCCAGGGTCTCGATCAGGCCGGAAAACTTGCCGACATCGGTGAACACCCAGCGGTGCAGGGCAGTGCGGGATTTCCGTGAAATCAACACCACCTCACTCACCAACACACCGGCATTGGAAATCAGCGATCGCCCCGGCTCGATGATGATCTCGGGCAGGTCGTCACCAAAATCCTCGTGCAGGAAACGGGCAATCTCCTCCGCGTACACCCCCAGTTCATTGGTTCGGGTAATGTAGTTGGCCGGGAAACCACCGCCCATGTTGATCATCTTCAGCTCAATGCCGTCTTCTTCCTTAAGGCGCTCGAAAATCACCTTCACCTTGTTCAGGGCAGCGTCCCAGGCACCGATTTCGCGCTGCTGGGAACCTACGTGAAACGACACACCATAAGGTACCAGGCCCAGATCACGAGCCAGTATCAGCAGATCCATGGCCATATCGGTCTGGCAGCCAAACTTGCGGGACAAAGGCCAGTCGGCGGTCAGGGTGCCTTCAGTCAGAATACGCACATACACTTTTGAGCCCGGGGCAGCCTTGGCAATGTTGCGCAGGTCTGCCTCGGAATCCGTGGCATACAGGCGCACACCCTTTTCGTAAAAGGTGCGAATGTCTTTCGCCTTCTTGATGGTGTTGCCGTAACTGATGCGGTCGCCGGTCACACCCAGGGCCATCACCTTGTCCAGTTCATACACCGAAGCGATATCAAAATTCGCACCTTTGTCCCGCAGCATGGTCAGAATCTGCGGGGCCGGGTTGGCCTTCACCGCATAATAGACCTTGGCGTAAGGAAACCCTTCCACCAGCTCTTCGTACTGACGGTCAATGGTCTGGGTGTCGATCACCACAAACGGGGTTTCCTTGCCGTCGGCAAAGTCCTTGATCCGCTTGAAAGTCTCGGCACTGTAGTAGTCGGCGATATCGGCGTTAGGCGTCTGGATCATGGGTGGTGTGTCCCTCCACAGGGTAAACGGGCATAAAAAAAGGGTAGCACAGACTGGCTGTATTACCCGTGAATGGCGCGATCATCGGGCCTTTTTCCAATCACCGCAAATGCGCAGTTATACCCATAAATCCGGCGACCGAAACCGGACCTATGGCACAGTATTCTGTGTCACACCGCCACTGGCCACAGCGGCGTTGGCTCGGTGGGACCATCCGGGTCCTGGGGCCGACTCTGGCGCTGCAGATAATCCAAGATGGCGTCTTTCAGATCACTGCCCTGACCCAGGCCCTGATTGCCGAACAGGCGGTTGAATTCCAGCACATAGGGATAGCCTTCCACCAGGGCGATATCAAAGCCGGCATGGTCTACTTCCAGCTCCCGGGCCAGGCGCAGGGCCAGATCGGTAGCCACCGCCGGCACATCACCAGCCACAATCTGGCCGCCTCTGGCGACGTTGTTGTAGAACCCCTGCTCCGCCTGGGTACGCCAGTAGGCGGTCACCACCCGATCACCCACCACAACCACCCGCACATCCCGGTCAATCGGAAGGTATTCCTGCACGTAGAGAACGTCTGTGCGATCACAATACTTCAGCCATTCGGCCCGGGACTCGATCAACCACACACCTTCGCCCATGCTGGCCTTGGGGAGTTTGGCCACGAAAGGCAGGGCCATGGTGTCCCACAGCATGTCACGTTCCTGTGGACCATTGGCTTCAATCAAGGTCCAGGGTGTGTGTTCCGGTGCCACGGTCTGAAAGGCGCGGGTCATTTCCACTTTGTCGTGACCAATGCGATAACTGGCGATACTGGGGAACACCCGGCACTTCAAGCCATGCACCAGGGCGTTGATCTGCCAGTATTCCGGGAACAGCACCCAGTCCGCCTCCTGCAGCAGCGGCTTGTGGCGCAGGAAATGCTCGGGCTTCAGTACAGTGGTGTCGGGAAAGCCAAGGGTACGGAACACGTTGAATGAGACAAGGTGCATGGTGACAGCCGCACAGAGTGAAAATTGGCTGCATTTTATCCAGCTTTGGAACCCTGGCAAGGGTTATTTTGTCCGTAAATTGACCGATCTCATGGCGATAGTTAATGCTACTGACAATAATTCGCATTAGTTATCACTAATGAGGAACCGACCATGACAAAACACCTGATGCTGGCCACTGCCACCCTGCTGTTCACCCTTCCGGCCTTCGCCGATGATGAGTACGATCACTACAAAGGCGAACCCTCGAAAACCCTGGAGCAGGCGGTGGCCAATTTCTCCGAGTACAACAACCGGCTTGAGCAGGTGTTGGCCGGTGATCTGACACCAGAGGCGATGAGCGAAGTCCATCAGCTCACCTACACTCTGGAAAATGCCCTGGGCAAACTGGACCATGAGCTGGAAGACATTGCCGAGCGGCTGGAGAAAGTACACAAGGCTTCCGAGCACGCAGCCCCGGATACCGTGAAAGAGCAAGGCGCGGTGTATCTGGAAAAGAGCCGGTCCATCATCCGGTAACGGCCACGGGCTGCTAAGCTCCGGTTACTACTCGCTAATTTACCGGAGCCTGCCATGGGCGCGTTAGCCTGCGGAGCGTTTTTTTGTTCCCTGCTGAGCCTGGGCCGTGAGCGGATCTTCCGGCCAGGGGTGTTTCGGGTAGCGGCCCCGGAGTTCTTTTCGTACCTGTGGATAGGCGTTCTGCCAGAAGCTGGCGAGATCTGCCGTGACCGCCAGCGGGCGCTGGGCCGGGGACAGGAGGTGGGTTACCACTGGCACCCGGCCGGCCGCCACCGTCGGTGTTTCAGTCCAGCCAAACAGGGCCTGCAGCTTGGCAGCCAGCACCGGGCCGTTGTCGGCAGTGTAATCCAGCATCACCTTCTGGCCAGTGGGAATGGCCAGGGCTTTCGGAGCCAGTTCATCCAGTTGTTGTTGCTGTGGATAATCGAGCAGGCTGTTCAGGGCGGATACCAGATCTAGCCGGGCCAGATCCGACCACCGCTGCATGCCGACCATAAACGGCGCCAACCAGCTTTCCACACCGGCGAGCAGGGCAGAATCCGTCACATCCGGCCAGTGACCGGGGAACTGTGTGGCCAGTAACTGCACCCGGGCCTGCCACTGGCGGGCGGCCTCATTCCAGGGCAGCCGGTCCAGTCCTTTGCGACGGACGGCATCCAGCAAACCCTGCTGGATCAGTTCGGGGGCCACCTGTTGCAACGGCTTTTCCGCCAGTATCAGGGCGCCAAGCTTGCGTACGTGACGCGCCACCACTGTGCCCCGCTTGTCGTCCCAGAGGGCCTCTTCCCGTTCTTCTATGTGCGCAGCCAGGTCCTGCTCCAGATCTGCAAGGTCCACCGGCGCCGCCAGATAGATCGTGGCCTCCCGGGCCTTGCCGTCCAGATCCGCGGCCACCAGCCAGTCCTCCCGGGCCAGCGGATCATCGTCCCTCAGGCTCGCCCCCTTGCCATTACTGAGCTGGTAGCGCGGCGCCTCGCCCGAACGGCGGCGAGCAATGCGGTCCGGATAAGCCTGGGCTAAAACCCGGCCCACCTCGGTAGCAACGGGTTCGCTCCGTGACCCCCGCTCCCGGCACAACCGTTTCGCCGCCTGCCGTACCGCCTGTAACCGGGCCGTATCCAGACCACGGGGTGGCCGTTGTCCCCGTACCACCCGGATCCGTTCGTGCAAATCCGCACCGGAGCCTGGCCCCAGCAAATCACGCTCTTCCAGCAATGCCGCCAGCTCCGCCGCCAGCTGGCCAAATCCCAGGGCCCTGCCCCGGAGAACCATATGGGCCAGACGAGGGTGCATCCCCAGATCCCGGGCGGCCTTGCCGTGATCGGTAATAGCACCGTCAGCATCCAGCAAATCCAGCCACTGCAATAAATCCACCGCCTGCTGCCAGTGGGCTTGTGGCGGCGCATCAATCCAGGCCACCTGATCCGGTGAACGAGCCCCCCACTGGGCCAGCTCCAGTACCAGCGGCGCCAGGTCCGCCTCCTGAATCTCCGCTGGCGTGAACTCAGCCAGCCCAAACTGCTCCGACTCGCTCCATAACCGGTAGCACACCCCCGGTTCGACCCGTCCGGCCCGGCCTTTACGCTGCTCGGCAGAGGCTTTGGACACCCGGCCGGTGATCAGGCGGGTCATGCCACTGTTGGGATCAAACACGGCCCGGCGCTGCTGGCCGGCATCAACCACTACCCGAACACCTTCAATGGTGAGGCTGGTCTCAGCAATGGCGGTCGCCAGCACCACCTTGCGAGAACCGTCCGGGGCCGGCGCAATGGCCCGATCCTGTTCTTCAGACTTGAGGTTGCCATACAAGGGTGCCAACACCACGTTTTCCGGTAGTTGCCCCGCCAGCTGTTGCGCCACCCGGCGAATTTCACCGGCCCCGGGCAGGAACACCAGCACCGAGCCAGCCTGGTCTCCCAGGACCTCCAGCACCACCGCCGTTACGTGATCCACCATCCGGGCACTGCGGGACAGGGGCCGATAAAGGACATCCACCGGAAACGCCCGGCCTTCACTGGAAATCACCGGCACGTCCCCCAGCACCCTGGCAATGGGCGCGGTATCCAGTGTCGCGGACATCACCAGAAGGCGCAGGTCTTCTCGCAGGGCCTGCTGGCTCTCACGCACCAGTGCCAGCCCCAGATCGGCCTGCAGGGAACGTTCATGGAATTCGTCAAACAGAACAGCGGCATAGTCTTCCAGCATGGGGTCGGTCTGGATCAGGCGGGTGAGTATACCCTCGGTCACTACTTCGATCCGGGTGGTGCCGGAGACCCTGGTATCCAGTCGGGTGCGATAGCCCACCGTCTGCCCGGGCGCCTCTCCCAGTTGCCGGGCCATATACCGCGCTGCCGACCGGGCCGCCAGTCGGCGGGGTTCGAGCATCAGGATTTTGCGGCCATCGCGCCAGGGTGCATCCAGCAGGGCCAACGGTACCCGGGTGGTTTTACCGGCGCCGGGCGGCGCCTGGAGCAAAGCGGTGGTGGTCTTTGCCAGTGTGCGGGTCAGTTCTGGGAGGATGCCATCAATCGGGAGCATGGTACTGGGTGCTTGCCGGAATGTGGCCGCAGTTTACCATGCCTCAGGAGCGGGCATGCCAGGCTTCAGGCCGGGGCACGAAGAACGCGAATACCAGGCCAAACGCCAGCGCTGCCACCCCGATGCCGAAAGCCGACACCAGGGTACCGCCGGCATCCAGCCACTGTTTGGTCAGCCAGGGGCCGACCATCTGGGTAAAGCCATACAGTGCCACCATCGCTGCCGACAGGCGCGGGCCCTGATGCGGATGCAGCGCGCGCCCGATGCGCTGGGTCAGCAATACCGCGCCCAGAAAGGTGCTGCCGACCAGGGCGGCACACAACACCAAGCCCCAGGCGCCAGGCCAGACCACGGTGGCCAGCACACCGGCCAGTTGAATCAGAAAATTCAGGCGAAGGGCGGGCAAGTCTCCCATCAGGGCCCCCAGTTTGTTCCACAGCCAGGGCGCCGGGATGGTGAACAGGGCGACGATCACCCAGGTGCCGTCCAGCAAGGCGTGGCCCTCAGGCAGTTCCAGTTTTGCCAACAGGGGCAGGAAGGTCATGGGCAGGATGTAACCCAGGCCCGCCCCGGCATAGGACAGAAACAGCGGGATGCTGGCGCGATCCAGCAACGGGGTATTGACCACCGCCTTACCGGCGTCATCATGCTGGCGCACCGGTACCTCCAGTTGCCGTAACTGCATGGCACCCCACCAGGCCAGGGGAATCGACAACAGAGCAGCCGGCCACCAGCGCTCCGCGCCCTCCAGCAGGCTGGCGGTTCCGGTAACCAGGCCGCTGGACACCAGCAGCCCTACACCAACACCGATATAGACCAGACCGCTGAGAGAGGCCCGGTTGCGCATTACCAGCCACTCCAGAATCAGAGCTGGCGCCTGGACGAATACCACGCCGTTCGCCACACCGTTCAGCCAGCGGGTGACAGAAATCACCGTCAGCTGGTCGGTCTGGGTCACGATCAGCGTGGTGACCACATGAACCGCCAGGAAAAGAGGCAACATCAGCCGGATCTGGTCAATTCTGTGCCAACGGATGGCCAGCATTGCCCCCATCAGATAGCCGAGGTAGTTCCAGGTGGCCACCGCAGCTCCGTCCGGCGCGTTGAACTGGTTATCGGCCACCAGGTAGGGCAACAACGGGGTGTAGATGAATCGGCCAAGGCCGTGGACAACCAGCAAAACCAGGCTACCGGCGAGCAGAACCGTAAACAGTTGCCTGGGGGTGGGGGTGTTTGCAGAAGTCATGGCAGAGGCCCGGTCGTCAGGTTATCAACGGAAACCGGGTAGTGTAGGTGACTAACCAATGCTTGTCAGTGAGACCTTCGCCTCAGCCTGGCTGGCGATTGGCGTTGGCCCACTGGTAGATGCGCTCAAAGGCTTCGGCCAGCTGGTCCGGCTTGTGGGGTGGCTGGATCAGCGCCTGAACGTCGCCGTCCGGATTGAGCAAGGCAAAATGCCCGCTGTGGTCCACCAGCAACTCCCCATTCACCTGTCGGTGCACAAATACTGCGCTCACGCTCTTGGCGACCTGTCTCAGGGTGTCGAGATCGCCGGTCAGGCCGTGGAAATGCTCACCAAAGAAATCGGTATAGGCCTTCAGTTTCGCCGGGGTATCGTGCTCCGGGTCTGCGGAGACCAGCAGATAGTCCGGTTGGGGTAATTCCGGAGACAGCAACTGGTCGGTACGGCGCAGATTGGCCATGGCAGCGGGGCAGATGTCCGGGCAATTGGTGTAGCCCACGAACACGAAGGTCCACCGGCCCCGGAGATCTTCCCGGGTGACCGTCTCACCTTCCTCGTTGGTCAGAGAGAACTCCACCAGGGGCCGTGGCTGGTCGTAGACATAGGCGTTGTACTGGCTGAGATCCGGCGCCGGTGCCGGTTCGCCCCCCACCAGAAAGACCTGCCGTCCCACTGTCAGGCCGAACACCAGCACCACCAGCAACAACAGAACAAACAACGTGATCCGAATCGACCGCCCCATAGGGTCTCCCAACCAGGCTTAACCCCGGCCAGTCAGGCCGGGACAAAGACAAAATGATCCACCAGCAACACCACAAACAACGCCATCAGATAGGTGATGGAATATTTGAAGGTGTTCAGCGCTACCCGCCGGTCGTCGCCGCGCAGCAGGCGAACGGCATATTGCAGGAACCTCAAGCCTAGCGCCAGGGCGCCCACCAGGTAAATACCGCCGGACATGCCTGTGACAAACGGTAGCAGACTGACGGCCAGCAGCATCAGGGTATAGAGCAGAATATGCAGTTCGGTGTAACGATTGCCGTGAGTCACCGGCAGCATGGGAATACCGGCCTTGGCGTATTCCTCCTTGCGGTGGATGGCCAGAGCCCAGAAATGCGGTGGCGTCCAGGCGAAGATGATCAGAACCAGCAACAGCGCGTGGCCTTCCACCTGGCCAGTGACCGCGGTCCAGCCCAGCAGTGGCGGCATGGCACCGGCCAGCCCACCGATGACAATGTTCTGTGGCGTCGCCCGTTTCAGGAACAGGGTGTAAACACCGGCGTAACCCACCAGGGAGGCCAGCGTCAGCCAGGCGGTTAGCTCGTTCACCTGCCATACCAGCACGACCATACCCAGAGCCGCCAGCACGGTAGCAAACAGCAGGGCGTCCAGCGGCGCAATCCGGCCAGTCGCCACCGGCCGTTTGCGAGTGCGGGCCATCACGGTATCAATCTTCTGATCCACCACGTGGTTCACCACCGCAGCCGCACCGGCCAGCAGGGCGATTCCCAGGTTGCCAAACAGCAGCACGCTCCATCCGGGAATGCCTGGTGCTGCCAGCAGCATGCCGATCACCGAGGTAAGAATCATCAATGCCACTACCCGGGGCTTGGTCAGTTCCAGGTAATCGCGCCAGGAAATAGTGCTCGCATGGGTTGGATTCTGGATCGGCAGCGCCTTCACTTGTTCGCTCATGCCGTAACCTCCCGGTTTATGGTTGTTGTATGAGGTGCGGGGGATAGTGCTGGCAGGGCCAGCTGATGATGCCGCCAGATCAGGTGCACCATCGACAGTAACAGGCCGGCGCCCATGGCATTATGGGCAACGGCGATGATCAAAGGAATGTGCAGCCATACGTTGGTCAGCCCCAGACAGAACTGGATCACCAACGCTCCGCCTGCCAGAGCGATGGCCCTGTCGAGACCGCTCTGGGCGCGCTGGCGCCACAGCATCACAAGCAGTATAGCCAGATAACCCAGCACAAGGACGGCACCCAGGCGATGGCTAACGTGAATGGCAACCCGGCCATCGCTGGTCAACTGGCCGCCAAGATAGTTGGGGCCGACATGTTGGGTGATATCAAATCCATGCTGAAAATCCATGCCCTCGGGCCACCACTGGCCCTGACAGGTGGGCAGATCGCTACAGGCCACGGCGGCGTAGTTGGCTGCCGTC
>NZ_DIHV01000058.1:0-3670 GCF_002420325.1 Marinobacter sp. UBA5687 | reverse complement strand
TTGCGGACCTTCTGGCCCAGCCTGGCCACCGGCCGCATGATGCCGTCGATGTCTGCCCGCACCCACTGCGAATTGGCCGCCGTTTCCGAACGCTTTTTCGGCGCCTTGGGGCCTTTCTTGGCCGGCACCATTTCCAGTTCCCTCATTACCCGGATAATGCCCTTCACGCCGCTGGCAATGACGACATCATCAAAGCGCAGCGCTTCGCCACCTTCAAAGGTGATCACCGGAATATCCAGTGAATCAGCGTAGGCCCGCAGGCTGCCTTCCCGCAAACCGGCATTGATAATAATGGGCGCGCCAAAGGCTTCGGCCATGCGGGAGGTTTCCGGGTTTTTCAGCTCGGCGCGGATCTGCGGCAGGTTGAACCGGTGAATGGCGCCGGTATGCAGATCGATAATGTGGGTGACGCTTTCCATTATCTGGGTGCGCAACAGATAGGCAATACGACCGCCCAGAGAACCACTCTCTGAGCCCGGGAAACAGCGGTTCAGATCCCGCCGGTCCGGCAGGTAGCGGGTACGCTGCACGAACCCGAAGATATTGACAATCGGGACCGCCACCAGGGTGCCCCTCAGGTGCCGCAGCGCGGAGTTCTTCAATACACGGCGGACGATTTCAACACCGTTGATCTCATCGCCGTGGATGGCGCCACAGACCATCAATACCGGGCCATCCCGGCGGCCGTGTACCACTTCCACCGGAATATGCAGCGGGGTATGGGTGTAGAGTTTTGCCACCGGGACTTCCACGGTCTCCCGGGTACCGGCTTTCACCTCTACGCCGGCAATCTCAAACGGAGCTCTGGCCATGCCTTCTTATCCCCTGCCCCGGGTTTTGGTTTTCCAGGGTTTATAGTTCTTTTCGGTCCAGTTGATGATCATGCCCGCCACGTTCTTTCCGGTGGCATTTTCAATACCCTCCAGGCCAGGCGAGGAATTCACTTCCATCACCAACGGACCTCGGCTGGAACGCAGCAGGTCCACGCCGGCGACGTTCAGGCCCATGGCTTTGGCGGCAGTAATGGCAGTTCGGCGCTCTTCCGGAGTAATTCTCACCAGCGAGGCGGTGCCACCGCGGTGCAGATTGGAGCGGAATTCGCCTTCAGCGCCCTGGCGTTTCATGGCAGCAATAACCTTGTCGCCGATCACAAAGCAGCGAATATCGGCGCCCCCAGCTTCCTTGATGAACTCCTGCACCAGAATATCGGCTTTCAGGCCCATAAAGGCCTCGATCACGCTTTCTGCCGCCTTGCGGGTTTCCGCCAGCACCACGCCGATGCCCTGGGTGCCCTGCAGCAGCTTGATCACCACCGGAGCCCCCCCCACCATTTTCAGCAATTCCGGCACGTTGTCCGGTTTATTGGCAAAACCGGTCACCGGCATGCCGACACCTTTGCGGGCCAGCAACTGTAAAGAGCGCAACTTGTCCCGCGAACGGGTAATGGCAACCGATTCATTCACCGGAAACACGCCCATCATCTCAAACTGCCTGAGCACCGCAGTGCCGTAAAACGTGACCGAGGCACCAATGCGGGGAATCACAACATCAAAATCTTCCAGCACCTCTTCGTGGTAGTGGATTTTCGGGTCGGCAGAGGTGATGTTCATGGAGCAGTGCAGGCAGTCGATGACCTTCACTTCGTGGCCACGGTTAATGCCTTCCTCCACCAGACGCCGGGTCGAATACAGGTGACGGTTTCGGGACAGTACCGCAATTTTCATAGTCACGTCCTTGGTGCCGGCTCGCCGGCAAGATAAGAAGCTTCGGGGTAAATCGTTGAGCGTCCCGCCATGGCGGTGCGCCCAAGTAACATCCGGAACCGCATGGAGTCCCGGTTGGTCAGTGTCATTTCAATGGGCCAGCTCTGATCGCCCAGGACCAGCGTGGTTTGAATCACCAGGCGTTGCTCCTTGTGGCCACCGGAATCCGATACCGTGCGCTCATCCAGCACCCGGGCATCGCATTCCACCACATGGTGCAGGTCGTTCTGAACCGGGTGCACCCAGAACTTCACACGACGTTCGCCGTTTTCGGTATAGGGCTCGGTTCGGAACGTGTGCAGACAGGATGTCCTGGCGCCAGTATCCACCTTGGCCTTAATACGCTGGATATCAAGATCAGGCAGCGCCACCCATTCCCGCCACCCCAGACTAACCTTGTTCTCCGCGGCTTTCGGGGGAGTGGTTTTAATGGCTTCAGGTTTTATTGTCGACATCCGGTAATTCCTTTTCTTGCTGTTGTTCCGACCCGACCAGCTGTATGCGGAAAGGTTCGGAATGACTGCCGGCGTAGACACTGGTGTGAGGAAACGGTATTTCAATACCAGCCCCGTCCAGTGCTTTCTTGATAGCGACCATCATGCCGCCTTTACCTTCCAGGAAATCCTCCCGGGCCACCCAGAAGGAAAACTGGAGATCCACAGACGAAGGCCCGAAACCGGTCACCAGCACAAATGGCCGGGGCTCTTCCAGGCAATGCGGATTGGTCTCCGCCAGCCCGAGCAACAGATCCCGCACCCGCTCCACATCTTCAGCGTAGGCGATACCGATCACCAAATCGATCCGCCGGATCGGAAACCGGGACCGGTTCACCACCCGGGTTTTGATCAGGGTTTCATTGGGAATACGCACATACAGGTTGTCCGGTGTTCTCAGTTTTACACTGAGCAGATCAATCGCCACCACTTCGCCGATGGTGGCATCTGCTTCGATCACATCGCCAATCTCAAACGGGCGCTCCATTACCAGGAACAGGCCGCTGATGATGTTGGAAGCCGATGTCTGCGAAGCAAAGCCAATGGCTACCGTAAGAATACCGGCCGCCCCCAGCACCACTTCCAGTGAAAACCCGGCTTCCCGCAGCGCTGCGATAGCAAACAGCACGAAAATCACATAGAACACCAAGCGCCGGATGAGCACCTGGTGGTGCCGTGAAGTGCGGCTTTCGACCAGCCGCCCGACGCTCCGGGCCAGCATGGTACCCAGGAAGATACCCAGCACCAGCAAAAAGCCCGCCGCCAGCCACTGCCCCCAGGCAATGCCACTGATCAATTGAATAAACGTAGCCTCAATAGCCTCAATCAACAGAGTTGCTCCTGATTCTGTCAGCCAAACATCCGGTCAAACGCCCGCACCAGGCGGCGCCCTTTGGCCAGCTTTTCCCGGGGCGGCGCCACCAGTTGGCATTGACCGGCACAGGCGGGTACCGACTGTTCAATATTCAGGCTGGCAGAGTTCATATCGGTTTCACACTCTACCGTGACTCCCGGCGTCCACAGCTGTCCACGCTCGTTACGATAAAGGGCCAGCAATGGCGTGGGCAGGCTGAACCTCTCCAGCAGCAGTGACTGCTCACGGCGATTGATGATGGTCACCGGAGTAACGGCCCGCCAGGGCCGTTTCGGCACCGCCTCAAGTGCCAGACGACCAAACGTGGAGGAAGCGTAGCAAAGCTCTCCCTCCATGGTGTTACGGCCAAGCCAGGTCATGGAGGGCACGGCCAGCGGGATCTCGGTCAGCTCCGTTTGCCCATCACCTACACACACTTTCATCCACAAGGAGGTTCCCACGTAAAGCAAACAGCGCCCACCGGCAGGAATGGTTAAAGGCTGGAACGGCCGTATAACCGTGGGACGACAGCCCATAGCGGGGTTGAAGCGGACGATACC
>NZ_DIHV01000119.1:0-13288 GCF_002420325.1 Marinobacter sp. UBA5687 | reverse complement strand
CGCGGTGATGATGCCGTTCCGGTATACCTCCAGCATCAGCCTGGAAGATGCCGAAGCCGAGGCCACCGCCCTGGGTGTGCAGTATGACGTGTTCTCCATTGAGCCCATGTACGATGCCTTCATGGCGGCGCTGGCAGAACCGTTTGCGGGCACCAAGCCGGATACCACTGAGGAAAACCTTCAGGCCCGTCTGAGGGGGGTGCTGCTCATGTCGCTGTCCAACAAGTTTGGCTCGTTGGTGCTCACGACTGGCAACAAGAGTGAAATGGCGGTTGGCTATTCCACGCTATACGGTGACATGGCAGGTGGCTTTGATGTTCTGAAGGATGTGCCGAAAACGCTGGTTTTCCGGCTGGCGCGCTACCGCAATACCCTGTCACCAGTGATTCCGGAGCGGGTGATTACCCGTCCGCCCTCAGCCGAGCTGGCGCCAGACCAGAAAGATGAGGACAGCTTGCCGGGCTATGACGTGCTGGATCAGATTCTGAACCTATACGTGGAGCGTGATTACAGTGCTGATGCTATCGTCGCGGAAGGGTTTGAGCGCGAGGATGTGGATAGGGTGGTCAGGCTGGTTGATATCAATGAATACAAGCGGCGCCAGGCCCCCATCGGTGTTCGTATTACCGAACGGGGCTTTGGCAAAGACAGACGCTATCCCATTACCAACGGCTGGAAGAGCGGGAAGTAATCCCGCTCTTATTCATCCCCCATCAGACCAAAGGTCACCACGTTGGTCAGTGACCGGTTCTGGCGGCGAAGAAGATCCGATTCGTACTCACCGTTCGCGTTGAAGGCCTCGCTGTTGGGGAAGTTTTTTCTCAGCGTGGCAATGGCATCGTTGGCGCCCTTTTTCAGCTCCAGAAAGCGGAAGGTGTCCGCCAGGATCATCAAGGCCTCCTCCACTGAAGGCGAAGAAGGGTAGTTCTCCACCACGTACCGGGCACGGTTATTGGCCGCCACATAGGCTTCACGCTTGATGTAGTAGCGGGCTGCGTGCAGCTCCAGTTCAGCCATGCGGTTGCGGATGGCGATCATGCGCTGGCGGGCGTCCAGGGCATATTCACTGTCCGGAAACCGGTTCAGCAGCTGTGAGAAATCGCGGAAGGCCTGCAGCTGCTCGCCGGGATTGCGCGCGGCCACATCAACAGGGAAGTAGCGGGCGGCCAGGCCAAGGTCCAGGTTGTAGGAGGCTAGCCCTCTCATATAGAGGGCATAGTCCAGGTGATCACTCTGCGGATTCAGGCGCATGAAGCGGTCGGCGGCAGCCCGGGAACCTTCAAGGTCGAGGTTCTGGTAACGGGCAAAGATCAGATCAAGCTGGGCCTGTTCGGCATAACGGCCGAATGGATAATAGGTTTCCAGGGCATCCAGGTTCTGTTCGGCTTCGTTGAAGTTGCCCGAGTTCATGGCCTTGCGGGCATTCTCGTAATAGGTTTGTTCCGGCAGGACTTCCACCTCCTTCTGGGACGCACAGCCGGCGGCCAGCGCAAAAAGTGTGGAAAGTAGCAGTAATCGAACGACTGATCTCATGCCGGAATCCCGTATAATGTTCAGAACTTGTGGTTGGATTGGTCATTGTAACGGGGAAGGCTGTCTGTGTGCAGTGTTTCCCGATATTGGCACCAGAATCTGACCGAAACGTAACATCGCCGCCTGTCCGGCGGCCGTCTGCGCCAGAAACCAACGGCGAAAACGAGGCTGAATGACTTCCGAAAACCGAATTACCGGCCAATTTACCGTACCGCCGGAGCTCAGCGATAAACGGCTGGACCAGGCAGCGGCGGAACTGATGCCCGAGCATTCCCGCTCCCGCCTGCAGTCCTGGATCAAGAGCGGAGCCCTGACGGTGAATGGAAAATCCCGTAAGCCGCGGGACAAGGTAATGATGGGCGATTCCCTGGCTCTCGATGCTGAGCCGGAAGTGCAGGTGACCTGGGAAGCCGAACCCATCAGCCTGGATATCGTCTACGAAGATGAGCACTTGCTGGTGATTAACAAGCCGGCCGGGTTGGTGGTGCACCCAGCGGCCGGCCATTCTGATGGCACGCTGGTGAACGCCCTGCTGAATTACGCGCCGGAAGTGGAAAACCTGCCGAGGGCAGGTATTGTTCACCGCCTGGACAAGGATACCTCCGGCATCATGGTGGTGGCCCGCAGCCTGATTGCACATACCTCCCTGGTAGACCAGCTGCAAACACGCACGATGGGGCGGGAGTATGAGGCCGTGGTGGTGGGCGCGCTGACCGGTGGTGCAACAGTTGACGCACCTATTGGCCGTCATCCGCAGGATCGTAAACGCATGGCCGTGGTTTCCAGTGGCAAACCGGCGGTCACCCATTACCGCCTGCTGGAGCGTTTTGCCGCGCATACCCTGGTTCGTTGCAAGCTGGAAAGTGGCCGCACCCATCAGATCCGTGTGCACATGGCGCATGTGCGCCACCCGCTGGTTGGTGATCCTGCCTACGGTGGGCGTCTGCGGTTGCCCAAAGGCACTACAGAGGAGCTTCGGGATGTACTGGCTGCGTTCACCCGGCAGGCCCTGCATGCGAGACAGTTGACCCTTGAGCATCCGGAAACGGGTGAGATTCTGAGCTGGGAGGTGCCGCTGCCAGAGGATATGGTTCACCTGATCGAAGCTCTGCGCAAACACGCCCGGGAGCTGGAAGAACGTGATTTCTGACAACTACATCCTGAGGCCGAGTTGGTCCGCACCGGGGGCGGTGCAAGCCATGTGCACGACTCGCAAGGGAGGCGTCAGTGAGGCGCCGTGGAGTTCGCTCAACCTCGGGGATCATGTCGGGGATAGCCCTGAATCTGTCGCCGAAAACCGGCAGCGCCTGGCCCGCTTCACGGGGTTAGAGGTGGATCGGATTGGCTGGTTGAATCAGGTGCATGGTGCGAGGGTGGTCGAGCTTACACCCGACAACGCTCAACAGGTTCCTGAAGCGGATGCCAGTTTCACCCGATCGCCCGGCCTTGGTTGTGCCATTCTGACTGCCGACTGCCTGCCCGTAGTGATTGCGGATTCCGATGGAACCGTAGTGGGGGCTGCTCACGCCGGCTGGCGCAGCCTCAGCGGAGGCGTGCTGGAAAACCTGGTCAGTGCGATGGCGGTTGAGCCTGACAAGCTTTCGGCCTGGCTGGGCCCCGCCATTGGTCCCGACAGTTTCGAAGTTGGCCCGGAAGTGCGCGAAGCGTTTGTTCAGCACAGTCCGGAAGCTGCGAAAGCCTTTGACACCAAGGGTGCCCGCCCGGGCCATTTCATGGCCGATATCTACAGTCTGGCAACCCTGCGTCTGAGTCAGGTTGGTGTCTCGTCCGTCGCTGGCGGTAGTCTGTGCACCGTTCAGGATCGGGAATGGTTCTTTTCCTATCGCCGGGATGGTCAAACCGGCCGTATGGCCACCCTGGTCTGGCTAAAATCCTGAAGTCTCGATAGCTCTTCCTGATGTGTTAACTGACAGCCGTCAAATTTCTGACGAATTGCGGTCTGCCCAACTTGAACTCCCCCCACTTGCCCCTACATTAAGTTTCAAAGCAATCGGAATATCCGGACCACAGGGTTGATCGGTATTCACTACGAATTTTGGGGATAAGAGCACATGAGAATCGACAAGCTCACCAGCAAGCTGCAAACCGCGTTGGCGGATGCGCAGTCCATCGCGGTTGGCAAAGACCATAACTTCATCGAGCCCGTGCATCTGATGCAGGCCCTGCTGGACCAGCAGGGAAGCTCCATTAAACCGCTGCTCAAACAAGTGGGGGTTGAGCCCGGCCGGGTAAGACAGGCCGTGGCGAAGGAAATTGAGAACCTGCCGGAGGTGCAGGGCAATGCCGGCGATGTGTCCATGTCGAACGACATGGGGCGACTGTTTAACATTTCCGACAAGCTGGCCCAGAAGCGGGGTGACCAGTTCATATCCAGTGAGCTGGTTCTGCTGGCGGCGGTTGAAGACCGCGGTTCCCTGGGGCGCATTCTGCGAGAGCAAGGCGTTGACAAGGCCGCGCTGGAAAAGGCCATTGACGAAGTGCGCGGGGGAGAGTCGGTGAACGATGCCGGCGCGGAGGAAAACCGTCAGGCCCTGTCAAAGTACACCATTGATCTTACCGAGCGGGCCGAGGCCGGCAAGCTGGACCCGGTGATTGGTCGCGACGATGAAATCCGTCGCACCATTCAGGTACTGCAACGCCGGCGCAAGAACAACCCCGTGCTGATCGGTGAGCCCGGTGTGGGTAAAACCGCGATTGTGGAGGGGCTGGCTCAGCGTATCGTCAACGGAGAGGTGCCCGATGGCCTGAAAGACAAGAAAGTACTGTCGCTGGACATGGGCGCATTGATTGCCGGCGCCAAGTTCCGGGGTGAGTTTGAGGAGCGCCTGAAGGCAGTGCTTAATGAGCTGTCGAAACAGGAAGGCCAGATCATCCTGTTCATTGACGAGATCCACACCATGGTGGGCGCCGGTAAAGCCGAAGGTTCCATGGATGCCGGCAACATGCTGAAGCCGGCCCTGGCCCGGGGCGAGTTGCACTGTGTCGGCGCCACCACGCTGAATGAGTACCGGGAAAATATTGAAAAAGACGCAGCACTGGAGCGCCGTTTCCAGAAAGTGCTGGTCAGCGAGCCCAGTGAGGAAGATACCATCGCCATCCTGCGTGGGCTGAAAGAGCGCTATGAGGTTCACCATGGGGTTGAGGTAACGGATGGCGCCATCATCGCGGCCGCCAAGCTGTCTCATCGATATATTACCGATCGTCAGTTGCCGGATAAGGCCATTGACCTGGTGGATGAAGCGGCCAGCCAGATCCGTATGGAAATGGACTCCAAGCCTGAGGCTCTGGATCGTCTGGAGCGCCGGCTGATTCAGCTCAAGATTGAGCGGGAAGCCCTGAAAAAGGAAACCGACGCAGCCTCTAAGAAGCGGCTGGAAGAGTTGTCTGCCGTTATCGGCAACGTTGAGCGCGAATACGCCGACCTTGAGGAAGTCTGGAACACTGAAAAGGCGGCTCTGCACGGCTCCCAGAAGATCAAGAGCCAGCTGGAGCAGGCCCGGATTGACCTGGAGAATGCCCGCCGTGCAGGGGATCTGGGTAAGATGTCCGAGCTGCAGTACGGCAAGATCCCGGAGCTGGAGCGCCAACTGGATATGGCCAGCCAGGCGGAAATGATGGAAATGAAGCTGTTGCGCAACCGGGTCACGGATGAAGAAATTGCGGAAATCGTTTCAAAGTGGACCGGGATTCCGGTATCCAAGATGCTGGAGGGGGAGCGCGACAAGCTGATGCGCATGGAGGAAGCCCTCCACGATCGGGTCATTGGCCAGGATGAGGCCGTGGAAGCGGTATCCAATGCGGTGCGCCGGTCCCGGGCTGGACTGTCGGATCCGAATCGTCCCAATGGTTCTTTCTTGTTCCTCGGGCCGACCGGGGTGGGGAAGACCGAGTTGTGCAAGGCGCTGGCAAACTTCCTGTTCGATACCGAAGAGGCCATGGTTCGCATCGATATGTCGGAATTCATGGAGAAGCACTCGGTCGCCCGTTTGATTGGTGCGCCTCCCGGATATGTGGGGTATGAAGAGGGTGGCTACCTGACCGAGGCCGTGCGTCGCCGGCCCTACTCGGTTCTGCTTCTGGATGAGGTTGAAAAGGCGCACCCGGATGTCTTCAACATCCTGCTTCAGGTGCTGGATGATGGGCGTCTGACCGATGGTCAGGGTCGCACGGTCGACTTCCGCAACACAGTGGTGGTGATGACCTCAAATCTGGGTTCCCACATCATTCAGGAGAAGGCCGGAGAAGAGAACTACGAAGACATGAAGTCGGCGGTGATGGAAGTGGTTGGCTCTCATTTCCGGCCGGAGTTCATTAATCGTGTGGATGAAGTTGTGGTGTTCCATCCGCTGGCGGAGTCCCAGATTCAGGGCATCGCCCGTATCCAGATTGAGAATCTGGCTCGTCGCCTGAAGGATCAGGATATGAAGCTGGAGCTCGGAGACGACGTGATGCAGTTGCTGGCGGAAGTGGGGTACGACCCGGTTTATGGCGCTCGGCCGCTGAAGCGGGCGATTCAGCGCATGATCGAAAATCCGCTGGCGCAGAAGCTGCTACAGGGTGACTTTGTGCCCGGCGATACCATTCGCGCAACGGTTCAGGAAGACCGGCTGGTGTTC
Organism: Marinobacter sp. UBA5687; assembly: GCF_002420325.1. NCBI lineage: Bacteria > Pseudomonadati > Pseudomonadota > Gammaproteobacteria > Pseudomonadales > Marinobacteraceae > Marinobacter > Marinobacter sp. UBA5687. Next base: position 7,118 of record NZ_DIHV01000119.1, on the reverse strand, counting down.
AGTAAGAACGGCTGAGGGCGGGACCTCAGCTGCTGAAAAAGAAAAGGGCGGAAGGCACGAGTCTCCGCCCTTTTCTGTTCTCCGAACCTTCGGGTTTAACGCTCGCTACTGCCTTCTTGTTCCGGGCCACAGTTTTCGTCTGCAATTTCCTGGAATTTCTGGCGCTGCTGCTCGATTTCCTCAGGGCTCAGATACCGGGTTTCACCGTTTTCCTCCACGCGGATACGAGCGTTGCTGTTGATCACCTCAAGATTGGAGCGTGCCGTGGCGCAATTGGCTTCGCGCTGTTTCCGGCGAGCTTCCTCAACCGCAGATTCTTCTCGTTGCTGTTGCTCTGCCGCCTGCTGCTCCTGCAGTTCGCCCAGCTGTTCCTGGGCGCTTCGCCGCTGCACACCAGCACCCTGACTGGTGCCGGAACGAACGTTGACCTGCTCTGCGTTCTGGCCGGTTGGCTGCCGGTCGCCAAAGTGCGTTACACCGTTCTCGTCTGTCCACTTATAGACCGAAGCGCTGGTCGCAAGGCCGGGTGCGGCCGCCATCAATACCGTCAGCAATAATATTTTTCGGTTCATGTCTCTGCTCGTCACTTGGTTACTGCCTGTGGCTATCATGCCATCGGATGGCCGGATTTTCCTGTCTCTGGTTCAAAATCTTGCACGCAGTTTTGCACAGTATGGCAGAGAGAGGCGAATTCCGGGGTAATTAAGCCACAGCGCCTATTGACAGCGAGTTTCCCGCTGTCAGAATTACCGATTGCCTGAAGACTGGGGTCAATACGGCAGGCAATCCCGAGCGAGTATCCCCCGTTAATCACCACACTGCGTTCGCCAGCGCTTGGCGGGCCTTGGTTGTTGCTTACGTGCAACCCGTTGATTGGCCGTTCTCCGCAACCCTCAGGAGGGCGGCTGGCCAGGAGACAACCTCTTTAGTTTTAGTGTGGAGGAGTACGCCGGTTCCGCTTTCACAAGAAGCAGGGAAACCGAGAATCCAGGCAACCGGGGCGTAACCCGGCTCATTCACTCGTAGAAGAGGGTAGAAAATCGTGGAGTTATTGTCTGGCGCCGATATGCTGATCCGCTCCCTGCAGGATGAAGGGATCGAATACATATACGGCTATCCGGGTGGTGCAGCCCTTCATATTTATGATGCGCTGTTCAGGCAGGACAAAGTCAAGCATATTCTGGTTCGGCACGAACAGGCGGCGGTCCACATGGCCGACGGCTATGCCCGTGCAACCGGAAAACCAGGTACCGTACTGGTGACCTCGGGTCCTGGAGCCACCAACACTATTACCGGCATTGCCACCGCGTTCATGGATTCCATCCCCATGGTGGTTCTGTGCGGCCAGGTTGCATCCACCCTTATTGGTGAGGATGCCTTCCAGGAAACCGATATGATCGGTGTTTCCCGTCCGGTGGTTAAGCACAATCTGAGCGTTCGTCACCCCGAGGAAATCCCTGAGGTAATCCGCAAGGCATACTACATCGCTGCTACCGGTCGTCCCGGTCCGGTTGTGGTTGATATCCCGAAGGATATGACCACACCGAATGAGCGCTATGAGTACTCCTATCCCAAGAAGGTCAAGCTGCGCTCCTATAACCCGGCGGTTCGTGGCCATGCCGGTCAGATCAAAAAAGCCGTCGACATGCTGATGGCGGCCAAACGCCCGGTCATCTATGCCGGCGGCGGTGTGATCCTGGGCAAGGCTTCCAGCCAGTTGACCGAGCTGACCCGGACCCTGGGCTTCCCTATCACCAACACCCTGATGGGCATCGGTTGCTATCCGGCGACTGACAAACAGCACCTGGGCTGGCTGGGTATGCACGGTACCTATGAAGCCAACATGGCGATGCACCATTCAGATCTGATTCTCTGTGTGGGCGCGCGCTTTGATGATCGCGTGACCAACGCCACCGAGAAGTTCTGCCCGGGCGCGCGCATTATTCATATCGATATCGACCCGGCATCTATCTCAAAGACCATAGATGCAGACGTGCCCATTGTCGGCCCGGTGGATGCGGTACTGAAAGAAATGCTGTCGCTGGTAAAAGAATCCAGGGACAAGCCGGATGCCGAGGCGCTGGCATCGTGGTGGAAGCAGATTGAAGAGTGGCGCGCGTTCCACGGCATGCGTTACGAGACCAGCCCGGATGTAATCAAGCCCCAGGAAGTGGTCGAGATGCTCTGGAAGCTCACCAATGGTGATGCCTTCGTAACCACCGATGTAGGTCAGCACCAGATGTTTGCTGCCCAGTACTACAAGTTTGACAAGCCGAACCGATGGATCAACTCCGGTGGCCTCGGCACCATGGGCTTCGGCCTGCCAGCCGCCATGGGCATCAAACTGACCCATCCGGAAGATGAAGTGCTGTGCTTCACTGGTGAAGGCAGTATCCAGATGAATATCCAGGAACTGTCCACCTGCAAGCAGTACGATCTGCCGGTGAAGATCATCAACCTGAATAACCAGGCTCTGGGCATGGTTAAGCAGTGGCAGGACATGAATTACGAGTCCCGCCATTCCCAGTCTTACATGGAGTCTTTGCCGGACTTCATCAAGCTGGCGGAAGCGTATGGTCATGTGGGTGTGCGCATTGATCGCAAGGAAGACCTGGAGCCCAAGCTCAAGGAAGTCCTGGCCATGAAAGACAAACTGGTGTTTGTCGATATCTATGTGGACCGCTTTGAGCATGTCTATCCCATGCAGGTCGCTCGAGGATCCATGAAAGACATGTGGCTCAGCAAAACGGAGAGGGTGTGATCATGCGTCGAATCATTTCTGTTTTGCTGGAAAACGAACCCGGCGCACTGTCTCGTGTGGTTGGCCTGTTTTCGCAGCGCAACTACAACATCGAAACCCTGACCGTAGCGCCCACGGAAGACGAAACCCTGTCTCGCCTGACTGTCACCACGACAGGTTCCGACAAGGTGATCGAGCAGATCACCAAGCAGCTGAACAAGCTGATCGAAGTGGTCAAGCTGGTGGATCTGACCGAGGGCGCTCACATCGAGCGGGAGCTGATGCTGGTCAAGCTCAAGGCAACCGGATCCCAGCGTGCCGAAATCAAGCGCACGGTGGATATCTTCCGTGGCCAGATTGTGGATGTCACCAGTTCTGTCTACACCGTGCAGCTTGCCGGCGACAGTGAAAAGCTGGACGGCTTCATTCAGGCGGTGGGCACTTCGGGTGTTCTGGAAGTTGTTCGCACTGGTGTATCTGGCATTGCCCGGGGCGAAAAGGTGCTCAGCCTGTAAGGGCTGCCGAAACAAATCGAAAATCATGGCCCCGAGGGGTCAGTACATATAATAGAGGTTTCTCATGCAGGTTTATTACGATAAGGATTGCGATCTTTCCATCATCCAGGGCAAGAAAGTTGCCATTCTCGGCTTCGGCTCCCAGGGTCACGCTCATGCGTGTAACCTGAAGGACTCCGGTGTAGACGTGGTTGTTGGTCTGCGTGCCGGTTCATCCTCCATCGCCAAGGCTGAAGCCTATGGACTGAAGACCAGCGATGTGGCTTCTGCCGTTGCATCTGCAGACGTGGTCATGGTTCTGACGCCGGACGAGTTCCAGGCCCAGCTGTACCGTGAGGAAATCGAGCCGAACCTGAAGCAGGGCGCTACCCTGGCCTTCGCTCACGGTTTTGCGATTCACTACAACCAGATCGTTCCGCGCAAAGATCTGGACGTGATCATGGTTGCTCCGAAAGCTCCGGGCCACACTGTGCGCACCGAGTTCACCAAGGGCGGTGGTATCCCTGACCTGATTGCGATCTTCCAGGACGCGTCCGGCAACGCCAAGAATGTAGCTCTGTCCTACGCCAGCGGCATCGGCGGCGGCCGTACCGGTATCATCGAAACCACCTTCAAGGACGAAACCGAAACCGATCTGTTCGGTGAGCAGGCGGTTCTGTGCGGTGGTGCGGTTGAGCTGGTTAAAGCCGGCTTCGAAACCCTGACCGAAGCAGGCTACGCTCCGGAAATGGCGTACTTCGAGTGTCTGCATGAGCTTAAGCTGATTGTTGACCTGATGTACGAAGGCGGTATCGCCAACATGAACTACTCCATCTCCAACAACGCCGAGTACGGTGAATACGTAACCGGCCCGGAGGTGATCAACGAGCAGTCCCGCGAAGCCATGCGTAACGCACTTAAGCGCATCCAGAGTGGTGAATACGCCAAGATGTTCATCTCTGAAGGCGCATTGAACTACCCGTCCATGACCGCTCGCCGTCGCCAGAATGCGGCTCACGAGATCGAAACCGTGGGCGAGAAGCTGCGTTCCATGATGCCGTGGATTTCCGCGAACAAGATCGTGGACAAAGACAAGAACTGATCCGGATTTTCGGTAAGGTTTGGAAACGCGGCCCCTTGTGGCCGCGTTTTTCGTTTATACTCCGCCCAAATGCTTTCCGGAGTTTATGGAATGACTGAAGAAAAGAATACCGTGGAAAAATCAGAAACCAGGAAAGCCGCAGATCCGGAAATTGAGCCCGGTGAAGTGGTTGAAGAGGAGCTTGTTGAGGGGGCAAAGGTTCGTCGCAAAGGCATTTACCTGCTTCCCAACGCGCTGACGACAGCCTCTCTGTTCTCTGGATTCTATGCGATTGTTTCTGCCGCCAATGGTGTGTTCGACAATGCGGCCATTGCCATTTTCGTGTCCATGATTCTGGATGGACTGGATGGCCGTGTTGCCCGGATGACGAATACTCAGAGCAAATTCGGTGAGGAATACGACAGCCTTGCCGACATGGTGGCCTTCGGTGTTGCGCCCGGCCTGGTGGCGTTTTTCTGGTCCCTCAACGGATTGGACAAAGTGGGCTGGGTGGTTACGTTCATCTACGTGGCCGGCGCAGCATTGCGGTTGGCCCGGTTCAATACCCAGATCGGCTCCGTGGACAAAAAATACTTTGTGGGCCTGCCCAGTCCATCGGCAGCTGCCTGTGTTGCGGGGCTGGTGTGGTGTTTCCACAGTTTCGAGCCATCGTCCTGGCTGACGTTGCTGACAATTATCGTTGTGGCCGGAACCGGTGTGCTGATGGTCAGCAATATTCTTTACCGCAGCTTCAAGGATCTCGATCTTCGAGGTCGGGTGCCTTTCGCGGCAATACTTCTGGTGGTGCTGGTGTTTGTGGTGATCGCCCTTGATCCCGCCACCGTACTGTTCACCGGGTTCCTGATTTACGCACTTTCCGGCCCGGTTCGGGCTCTGTTCCGTCGCAAGCCGGCCCGCGCCCGGTAGGACTTACCCCTCGGCCGAGTGAATCGGCCGGGAATTTTCTCGGGAACCTCCGGTCAGTTACCTCAAGTAATGAATTGGAGATTTCCGATGCTTATCAAGCGCCGCCCGTCGTGGGCTCTGTCAGAATCTGAAGTGACGCCTGAATCCGTCTACCTGAACCGGCGGAAATTCATGGCCGGGACGATGGCATCCGCTGCGGCGCTGACCATGCCGGCCCTTCTCAAGGCGGAGGAGGGCGGAATTCCTGGCGACGCCCTGCAGTATAAGGCCATGCCGGCGTTTTCTACCGACGAAAAGAAAGCGCCTTACCCCGCGATTACTTCCTACAACAACTTTTATGAGTTTGGTACGGACAAAGGCGACCCTGCGCGCTATGCCGATGCCATGTCGGTCGATCCCTGGTCTGTATCTGTCGAAGGTGAATGTGCAAAGACAGGCGCCTATGCGCTGGAAGATCTGCTGAAGCCTCACCAGTATCAGGAGCGTATTTACCGGTTGCGTTGTGTGGAAGCCTGGTCGATGGTGATTCCGTGGGTCGGTGTGCCGTTGGCCGAAGTGCTCGCCAGTCTGCAGCCGACATCAAAAGCTAAATACGTCTACTTCGAAACGCTTCATGATCCGGACCAGATGCGTGGGCAGCGCTCCATGTTCAGCGTGATTGACTGGCCCTACCGGGAGGGGCTCCGGATGGACGAGGCCATGAACGAGTTGTCGTTTCTGGCCATTGGTTTGTACGGCAAGACCCTGCCAAACCAGAATGGTGCGCCGATCCGCCTGGTTGTGCCGTGGAAGTATGGCTTCAAGAGCATCAAGTCGATCGTCCGTATCCGCTTCATGGAGGAGCGACCCAAGACCAGCTGGGAGATGATTGCGCCTGAAGAGTATGGCTTCTATGCCAACGTGAATCCGGAAGTGGATCATCCGCGCTGGAGTCAGAAACGTGAGCGTCGCCTGCCCTCTGGTTTGTTGAGTCCGAACTGGATCGAGACAGTGAAGTTTAACGGCTATGGTGAACAGGTCGCTCATCTATACAAGGATATGGATCTTTCCAGGTATTATTGATGGCATCCAAGGCTTCTCGTCAATTTCCCTATGCTCCGGTTAAAGTCCTGGTTTTTCTGTCCTGCCTGATTCCGCTCGCGTTGATCGGGTGGGACATCCAGAGTGGTAATCTGGGGCCTGATCCAGGCCAGACCATTACAGAAGCGCTCGGTATCGCAGCGTTCCAGTTTCTACTGATAACGCTTTTAATATCGCCATTGCGGAAAATCACAGGTTGGGCCGGTTGGCTCCGATTCCGCAGGATGCTGGGCCTGTACGCTTTCTTCTATGCGACTTTGCATGTGCTCGCCTTTCTCCAGTTTATCCTTGGTTGGTTTGATCTCTGGGCAACCTTTACCAAACGCCCCTATATCATCGCGGGCGGGTTGGCCTTCCTGTTGATGGTTCCGCTGGCGGCAACGTCTACCAGAGGCATGATGAAAAGAGTGGGGCGTGGCTGGAAACCATTACATCGTCTTATCTACAGTTCGGCGGTTCTGGCCTGGGTTCATTTCCTGTGGCAGGCACGCAGCGATGTGACCGAAATGATGATCTACGGGTTGGCGCTGGCTGTAATACTGGGTGCCAGGGTGTACTGGTCTGGTTTCTCCACCCTCATTCCTCTGAAAAGAACGTGATTTTGGTCAAGTTCTAAACGTTTTGGTGGGTGTTTGATCACTCGCATAGGTGGAAACCGAAGCCCGGTAAAATAAATTGAAAATGGGCGTTGACAGTTTTCCTGAGGGCTGTAGAATGCGCACCACTTCTGAGGGACACGGCAGACAACGCCGGTTCACGAGGAACGCAACTGCTTGAAAGTGTTCGAAAATTTGCT
>NZ_DIHV01000069.1:0-7607 GCF_002420325.1 Marinobacter sp. UBA5687 | reverse complement strand
CGAACCTGAGGCGATGGACCATAGTTCCATGAATCATGGCGGAGGCGAATCATGATCGCTGCCATCATTCACTGGTCTGTTCGTAATCGATTTCTGGTATTGCTGGCCACCTTGCTTATTACAGGGCTTGGCCTTTACTCACTGAACAAGACGCCGGTAGATGCGCTGCCGGATCTTTCGGATGTGCAGGTCATCATCAAAACCAGCTTCCCGGGGCAGGCTCCGCAGGTGGTAGAAGACCAGGTGACCTATCCACTGACCACCGCCATGCTGTCGGTCCCGGGGGCCAAAACCGTCCGTGGCTACTCGTTCTTCGGGGACTCCTACGTGTATGTGATCTTCGATGAAGATACCGACATGTACTGGGCTCGCTCCCGGGTGCTGGAGTACCTCTCCCAGGTGGCCCCCAGCCTTCCGGACTCGGCCCGCCCGCAACTGGGGCCGGACGCAACCGGGGTTGGCTGGGTTTACCTTTATGCCCTGGTGGATCGCACCGGGAACAATGATCTGAGCCAACTGCGCAGCCTGCAGGACTGGTTTCTGAAATACGAACTGCAAACAGTTCCCGGTGTGTCCGAAGTGGCCGCGCTTGGTGGCATGGTGAAGCAGTATCAGGTCAAGGTCAGCCCGGAAAAGCTCAGGGCGTTTGGCATTCCTCTGGCTCACATCCAGAACGCTATCAAAAGAGGCAACCAGGAAGTAGGGGCCTCCGTCATCGAGATGGCCGAGGCGGAATACATGGTGCGCACGTCTGGCTACACCCAGTCCCGTGAGGATCTGTTGTCAATTCCACTGGGTCTCGATGACAACGGCACCCCTGTGCTCCTGAAAGACGTGGCCAGTGTTGAGGTCGGGCCGCAGATGCGGCGCGGGGTGGCCGAGCTGAACGGCGAAGGCGAAACCGTGGGTGGCATTGTAGTGATGCGCTTCGGTGAAAACGCCCAGGCAACGATTAACGGCGTAAAAGCCAAATTAGAGGAACTGAAATCAAGCCTGCCTGAAGGCGTGGAAGTGGTGACGGTTTACGATCGCTCCGGACTGATCGAGAGGGCGGTTAATAACCTTGGCTTCAAGCTGCTTGAAGAATTCCTGGTGGTGGGCCTGGTGTGCATGATCTTTCTGTTCCACGTGCGCTCGTCGCTGGTGGCGATTCTCAGCCTTCCCGTGGGTATTCTGGCGGCCTTTATCGTCATGCACTGGCAGGGTATCAACGCCAATATCATGTCCCTCGGAGGGATTGCCATCGCCATCGGCGCCATGATCGACGGCGCCATCGTGATGATCGAGAACATGCACAAGCACATGGAGCGGACACCGCTCACGCCCGAGAACCGTTGGGAGGTTGTTGCCAGGTCAGCCTCGGAGGTTGGTCCAGCATTGTTTTTCTCGCTTCTGATTATTACGGTCAGTTTTGTGCCGGTGTTTGCCCTGGAAGCGCAGGAAGGACGGATGTTTGCCCCGCTGGCTTTCACGAAGACCTATGCCATGGCAGCCAGTGCGGCTCTGGCGGTGACGCTGGTTCCGGTGCTCATGGGCTATTTTATCCGTGGCAAGGTGCTGCCGGAACACAAGAATCCCGTGAACCGTCTGCTGGTCGGTGCGTATATGCCGGTCCTGAAGTTGGTCCTTCGATTCCCGAAAACCACTGTTATGGCTGCACTGCTGGCACTGGCTGTGGGGCTTTGGCCGGCGACCAAGATCGGGAGTGAGTTCATTCCACCGCTGGATGAAGGCGATCTGATGTACATGCCGACCACTTATCCCGGGATCTCAATCGGTAAAGCCCGCCAACTATTGCAGCAGACCGACAAGTTAATTGCGACCGTCCCGGAAGTTAAAACCGTATTCGGTAAAGTAGGACGAGCAGACACCGCAACTGATCCGGCGCCGTTAACCATGATCGAGACGTTCATCCAGCTCAAGCCGAGGGATCAATGGCGGGAAGGCATGACCACCGAAAAGCTGAAGCAGGAGCTCAATACTCTGATTCGGTTCCCGGGGGTAACCAATGCCTGGGTTATGCCGATCATCACGCGCATCGATATGCTGGCAACGGGTATTAAAACGCCGGTGGGCATCAAGATTGCCGGTCCGGACCTTACCGTCATCCAGAACATCGGTAAACGCCTTGAGGAAGTCATGGTCGACATCCCCGGTACAGCCTCCGTTTACTCTGAGCGAGTCGCTGGGGGCCGCTACATCAAGGTGGATATTGATCGTGAGCGTGCCGCTCGTTATGGGCTGAATATCGCTGATGTTCAGCAGGTAGTGGCCTCCGCTATTGGTGGAATCAACGTTTCCAGAACCATCGAGGGACTTGAGCGGTATCCCATTAATCTTCGTTATCCGGAAGACTACCGGGATTCTCCAGAGAAGCTGGAGCAGTTGCCCATCGTTACGTCAACGGGGCAAAGGATTGCGCTTGCCGATGTCGCCGATATCCGGGTAGAAGATGGTCCTCCCGCCATCAAAAGTGAAAACGCCCGCCTCAATGGCTGGACCTTCGTGGATATTGAAGGGGTTGATGTCGGCACCTATGTGGAGCAGGCCATGGCTACCGTTAACGAGGAGCTCGATCTGCCTGCGGGCTATTCGGTTACCTGGTCTGGCCAGTATGAGTACATGCTGCGTGCCAAGGAAAAGCTGACCTACGTGGTGCCGCTGACGCTGGCTATCATTATCATTCTGCTGTTCCTGAACTTCCGTCGTTTTGCGGAAGTGGGCATCATCATGGGTACGCTGCCGTTTGCCATGATTGGTGCAATCTGGCTGATGTATCTGCTGGGCTATAACTTCTCCGTTGCGGTCGGTGTAGGTTTCATTGCGCTGGCCGGCGTTGCCGTGGAGATTGGTGTCATCATGCTGGTGTATTTGAACCAGTCTTACGAGGAAATGTTGCAAACCTGTAAGGAGAAGGGGGCGACTCCAAGACGCGAGACGTTGCGCCTTGCCGTGCTTCATGGTGCCGGATTGCGCGTGCGGCCTATAATGATGACTGCTGCTGCTATTATCGGAGGTTTGGTGCCTATCATGGTTAGCACTGGTACCGGCTCCGAAGTCATGGGGCGCATAGCTGCACCAATGGTCGGTGGGATGATATCTGCTGTGATTTTGGCGCTGTTGGTGATACCGGTAGGTTACTATCTCTGGAAATGCAGGAGTATTTCCGAAGGGTAAAGAAAACTAGACCTCGCCATATTGCTTTCGAGATTCTGGCGAGGTCTGATGATGCAGCGGTGTCTGGGTAATGTTGTTATAAAGCAAGAGCCTGGGTATGGAGTCCCGGGCAGATACTCTGGCAACATATTTCCCGGGGGAGGTTTCCTGCCCTCTAAAAGGCCGAGAACAGCAGCGATGGGGTAGGCCCAAATTTGATGGGGTTCAATCATGTCTCGCATGGAGTCCTCGTGCCTTTGTGGTTCGCCATTCGTTTGGAATCTGCATGATGAGGTATGTCACATAGCGCGCCGGTTAACTATGTTTATAGGTATTTGCCCCCTCGTGCTTGTAGTCAGGGTGTTCAAATTCCAGTGTTGAATGAGTTACGCTGAACTCTTTCTCCAAAGCCTGTTTTATCCCGTCCTTGATTTTCTCAAGTTCATTCCACGCACTCATCTCGACAACCACACGGGCGTCGAGCGAGGCATCATGCTCACCCACCTGCCAAAAATGTACGGGGTGAAGTCGATAACTCCTTCTAAGTCTGATACTGCCCCAATGACGGAATCTGTGCCGATATCCTAGGGACTCCCCAGCATGAGTGTTCTGATGGTCCCGCCAATTTCTGTCAGGTCCAGGTAGAGAATATAGCTGGCCATGCCAATGGTGATTGCGGAATCAACCCAGCGCATGTCGTAGAGCAAGATAAGAGCTCCGCCTATAACACTGCTATTGACGCAAACGCATCAGACAAGTTGTGTAAAACAACGCATGAATATTAACGCTGCCCTTCTGCATTGAGTAGGTCAGCAGCGCGCTCAACGCGTCCATTATCAGTGCAACAATGTAAGTCAGACTACCCAACACCCCTTGAGTTCCAGCGGATCTGGGAACCGCATGACACCCTCGTATATCAGGTAGGGCCCTATCATGATCAAGGTGGTGTATTTAACAGCGCAACACCTACCTTTATTCGCCCGTAGCCGAAGGTCAGCTTTTATTCAGCCGGGCGACGCGCAATCTTACGGGCCGCGAACGCGATAATCAGCGATGCCATGTCCCAGAAGTTATGTATAGCATCGGCAATCAGCGCCAAGCTGCCGGCAAAGTCCTTTCCGCGATCTGGACGAGAGTCAGGATGCCGTTTGCCCAGATGGCTACTGCAACCCGTTTATGCTTGGTTTCAGGGGGAATGTGAAATAGCTGTATACTGAAAAAGTGTGCTTTCCCTCATATAGGTTTCGAAGTAATGCGGGAAGAAGCGTTAATTGGTTGCTTCCAATGTTCGCATTGCGACCGTCCCGCATCTCAGGCAATTCCTAAAAAAAGCGGAAATTCTAGCCATAAACCGTTTAGGCGTGGTTCACAAGATACTTCGTCACTGCCAGTTTCCCGCGTTTTCACTATGAACCGGTCCGATCCCGGATGAGAGATGAATGAAAGGGTCGTTCTGTGAGGATTTTCAAATGTTCCTGATTATACTGGTCGCATGAAGCATTCTGAGATCGGCTTGCATATACGAACCTACGAGGATGAGGGAAAAAGCCACTCCCACGACCATCATCAACTGGTATTGCCGTTGGTGGGAACGTTATCTCTGTCGGTAGATGCCATCGAAGGGGAAGTGGCTCAGCATCGAGCGGCAATTATTCCCGCGGGAATTGGCCATGGGTATGCCGCGGCGCTGGACAAGCTACCTTGTTTCGTAGACTTGGATCCAGCATTGCTCCACTACATCCAGTTCCTTCACGCACAGCTCCATAATGGGACAGAGTCGGATTTTACCCAACATCAAATGCTACTCCTGCTGATTCAGTTGCTTCAGGAGCGCCATGGAAGTCAGCTGAAGCTGGACCGCAGAGTCCACGCCGCGAAACAATTTCTGGACGAACACTTCAACCGACCGCTGTCCTTGGCCGAGGCGGCTGCCGTGGCACATCTGAGCATTCGGCAGTTGAACGATCTGTTTCGGCGCCAGGTCGGCATGACGCCGCATCAATACCTCACAGAGTTACGAATGAAAGAAGCTTGGCGGCTTCTGGAGCAGTCGGGGCTCAGCGTCCAGCGAGTTGCCGACGCTGTCGGCTATTCATCGTTATCGGCCTTTAGCGACCGGTTCAGAGCCCACTTTGGCAAAGCACCCAGCCACTTCCGCCGTATTTCGAAATAGTTCCGCCAGGATTTGAAAGTTCCTACCCTTCGCACTGGATACCCTTCTGCAATCATTCACACATGAGAGTTTCGGGAGGGTTTCATGGCATCTGTTAACGCCGCAACCTGGATCGGGTCGATTTCCGTTCTGTTATGGGGCACTTTGGCATTGCTGACCAAGCTTTCCGGTGGTGAGATTCCGGAGTTCCAGCTCATGGCCATGACCTTCGGTATCGCTTTTCTGTTGATGTGCGGCCGTTGGGTCTTCTCGGGGCATTCCGGTGTGCGTTATTTACGGCAATCGCCACTTGCATGGTGCATCGGCGTCGTTGGCTTGTTCGGTTATCACTTTGCCTACTTCAAGGCTATGACACTGGCCCCCGCCGTCGAAGTCAGCCTTCTTGCTTACCTCTGGCCGCTGCTGATCGTCCTATTGTCGACCTTCCTGCCGGGCGAGAAACTACGAGCTCAGTACATCGTTGGGGCCCTGGTTGCCCTGGCAGGTTGCTGGTTGTTGATCAGCCGCAATGCCGATGGATTTGCCTGGGAGAACCTGCCGGGTTACCTGGTGGCTCTGTCCTGTGCTCTGATCTGGTCATCTTATTCCGTTCTTAGCAGACTGGTTCGCTCGGTACCAACCGATGCCGTGGGCTGGTTCTGCGGTGTTACGGCCATTCTGGCGTTGATTTGCCACCTTTTGTGGGAGGAAACGGTATGGCCAGAAGGCGCACTTCAATGGATTGGCGTGGTGGGGCTCGGCCTCGGACCGGTGGGCATAGCATTCTTCACTTGGGACCATGGTGTAAAGCACGGAAATATCCAGTTACTGGGAACCCTGGCATACAGTGCGCCACTGATTTCAGTGATCCTGTTGATTCTTGCCGGATACGGCGAGGCTACGGTTGCCGTGTTGAGTGCCAGCATCCTGATTGTCATTGGTTCTTTGATCGCGGGTCGTGCGAAGAGCCGGACGGTCGCCGAGCTAGAATTGTTAACAGACTAACTACGTCGAAGGAGCAATAAGATGATTACTTGGGACGATTTCGAGAAGGTTGAACTGCGGATCGGGACCATCATTGAAGTGACGGATTTTCCCGAGGCACGCAAGCCTGCTTATAAATTGCGAGTGGATTTCGGGTCGGACATTGGTATTCGTAAATCGAGCGCACAGCTTACGGGCCTCTATGGCAAGGAGGAGCTCGTTGGCAAACAGGTTCTTGCCGTTACCAATTTCCCCCCCAAACAGATCGGACCATTTTTGTCGGAGTGCCTGGTCACCGGCGTGCAGACGGAGAAGGGCGCAGTTACCCTGGTAAGACCGGACGCGCAGGTGGATAACGGAGAACGCCTGTTCTGAGTTTCGGCGGCTTCCACATCGCGGGCCAATCGGTATGCGAGTCCAAGTGAGGGTGATGCATGGTACAGAGTCTCTTGTGCTGGCAATGGTGAGCGGAAAGCTCACCGTTGCAGCGCTCCAATGCACTTCCCTCCGATTCGCGGATCCAAAATAGCCGCAAAGCTCCGTGTAATCGTCAAATCCAAATGTCCGCTTTGCGACCATTCAGGCCTAATGACGGGATTTTCTGAGCCATTGTCGTGAATCCGCTAAAGGCGGGGTGGAGCATTTGAGCGCAATGGTGATTGAGGGAGATCACCATTGCGCCTTGAGCTACCAGAAATCGTTTCATGGCCATCGAGGTGAAGTAGTCAAAGGGTATCGTTGTCGTCCCTCTTTTTTTCGTCATCTGCCATGTCTTTCTCCACTAACCCAAAGATTTTATAAAGTATCAGGAAACCGGTGGAAAGAATCAGAATAACGGCCAGAAGGGCAATCATGGGATGTATCATCTGGCATTCTCCTGGAAGTTCATCAAATCCATGCGCTATTGAGTATGTCTGCTAACTCTTCACCTGATGAGCAAGCGTTGGTTTCTGGCTGTTCACTAATCATTTTCGCATTCAGACCTTCATTTGGAGCGGTGTCGTAAAATGTCGATTGGTTTGGGGATTCATTATCAAACCGGTCGCTGGTTCCTGCGTTTCGGGCATCGCTCTCTGATCTATCGTCAGGTACAGCTATTTCGGCTAGCTCTGAACTTATTTCATCTGCGTCAAGGACACCAGGGCTATCACCGGTTGCCGAAGTTGTAGCTGAACCAGTCGCAAGCGCGTTTTGGCTTCTGCTCAGAGAATTATCTTTGGACGAGAGTCTGTTCACAATCCACGTCAGGCCTATGGCAATGGCTGCGATCTCAACGGCGACATTGAGAAACTCCTGAGACCGCTCCTGCAGAACG